>JAGAWD010000050.1 GCA_017941585.1 Olsenella sp.
ACCCGGGGGCGCCGGGAAGGGGGACCGGGCGCGTTACGCCTCTGCTACAGCCCGCAGAGGAGAGGCGGTCCCGGGCAACATGACGAATTACACTATTACCTGAACTAACGAGCGGCCGCATCGGCGAGCGCCCGCACGCGTGCGTGACGGGGCCTGGCGGACACGCCCCGCCGGGTCAGAAGGCCTCTCGTCGTAAGGAAGGCGAACATGAGGAGAGATGCGTATGGGAAAGGGACGGGTACGTGGCAGGGTGTTGCTGAGCTTCCTGCTCGCGCTGGCGATGGCCATCGGTCTGGTGCCGGGAATGAGCCTGACGGCTTTTGCAGATGGTACTACGGGCACAGAACTCACAGCGGATACCACAAACCCCACAGCGGGAACCTATTATCTAGATTCTGATGTTGCATTGAACTCGGAAATGAAGATAACATCCGGCGATGTCGTTATCAATCTTAATAATCATACGTTGAGTCTCAGGAATGGCGCGGATGACTGGCAAAGTGTAATTAATGTTAGTGGGGGAAATCTTACTATAAACAATGGCAAGATTTCCGGCGGAACAGGTGGAAAGGATGGACGTGGAGGAGGATTTCATATTGATGGTGGTAATGTAACTGTCAATAATGTTGAAATCACTGAAAACAAAGGTGCCTGGGGTGGTGGAGTATTTATTAACAGGGGCACTGGTACCTTTACCATGAACGACAGTCACATTAGTAACAATACATCAGTTAATGATCCTGAGGGGCAGGGCTGGAATGATGCTGGAGGAGCTTATTTAGATGGAGGAGTTTTTACGATAAATGGTGGGAGTATAACCAAAAATAAAGTAGCTGGTAACAAAAAGAATGGCTTAGTTTTAGCAAATAGTAGTGCTAAGTTAAATATTTCAGGTGATGTATTCATCTATGATAATACAGATGGCGATATACAGGAAAATCTGCATGCTGATGCGCTTTTTGATGGACAGTCACCGATTAACATTATCGATTCGCTTGGCCCGGACGCAAAAATAGGTATTACATCGAACTGGCATCAGGTTTTTACGACCAGCAGTAATACGAAGTACAATGATCCCTCCAAATTCTGTAGTGATAGTACAGGGTATAGGGTTGGTAGAAATACCGATGGGCAATTAATGCTTGCGAAGTATGATGAAATAATATACAAAGCAACAGGTTATTCTGGGGTTTACGATGGTCAGGAACATGGCGTTGAGGTTATTGCTTCTGATCCCGACACGGCAACCATTCGTTATGGTCTTTCCGAGGGCAATTGCAATTTGGAATCGAGCCCGGTATTTAAGAATGCATCCGTGACCACAGTGTATTATGAGATTTCTGCCCCGGTTGGTACTGATCAAACAAATTTTGAGACAGTGAAAGGTTCTGCAACCGTATCCATAACAAAGGAAAATAGTGCTATAAAAACTGTACCTACACCCCATACTTTGACGTATAACGGACGAGCTCAAAAGCTTGTTGCAGCAGGTGAAGCAATTGGAGGAACGGTTCAGTATGCTCTTGGTACGGAGAATGCTCCCACAGAGGAGTTTACTGCATACATTCCTGAAAAAACCAATGCCGGAACCTACTACGTCTGGTACAAGGTGGTCGGCGACGAGAACCACAACGACACCGAGGCCAAGTGCGCGGCCGTGACCATCGGCGAGAAGGAGCCCGAGCCCGAGCCGAAGCCCGAGCCCGAGCCGAAGCCCGAGCCCGAGCCGAAGCCCGAGCCCGAGCCGACCCCGGACCCCGAGCCCGGGCGCGTGGAGATGTTCCGCCTCTACAACCCCTACAGCGGCGAGCACTTCTACACCGCGAGCGCCTACGAGCGCGACGTCAACGTAGGTCTCGGCTGGAACGACGAGGGCGTGGGCTGGGTCGCCCCCGCGAAGGGTGCGCCGGTCTTCCGCCTCTACAACCCCTACGCCGGCGACCACCACTACACCACGAGCGCCGAGGAGCGCGACATGCTCCTCTCCGTCGGCTGGAACGACGAGGGGGTGGGCTGGTCCTCCGCGGGCGAGGACGGCGTGGCGCTGCTGCGCCAGTACAACCCCTACGCGGTTGCTGGCACGCACAACTACACCGCGAGCCAGGAGGAGAACGACTACCTCGTCTCCCTGGGCTGGGTTGCCGAGGGCGTCGGCTGGTACGGCCTGGCCTAGGAGCCGACGGACGCCTTCCGAACGGCAACAAACGCTAGCGGCAGGGGCCGCCCGACGTCTCGACGACGCGGGCGGCCCCTTCCCGTGCGGCGTCGGGGCAGTTCCCGAGAGGGCCGCGGAGGGGACGCCTCTCGCGTCGGATGAGCCCCTAAGAAGGGAAAAGACGCCTTGGCAAGCGAAACGCGCCACAGTCTTCGCCGCCCGCCGAGTGAATGTCGTTGGCCGATCTGCGCCTTCGGTTGGCCTGCCTCTGGCGCTCAGCCATGGTCGAGTCTCGTGCGACGCCGATAGACGTGGAAGGCGCTCCCTCCTGTCACCGCCCCCCGCGTCGGGGTCACCGTCCCGCCTCGTCCGTGCAGGGATAATGACATCCAGGCGGGGCCGCCCACGGGATGGCGCCGGACGACGTCCGACGCACGAGCACCTGGGGGCCTCCCGCCCGAGGCTGGCGGTCGCAGACGGCGGCTGCACGACTGGGCCGGAAAGGGCCCGTGAAGGAGGACCACATGAACACGGCAACATATGCCCCCGAGGCCATACGCGCGCCTGCACGATCCGCTCGACGCCATTGAGGAGGGGTGCGCGCATCTACGAAATCGAAAGCATCCGTTTCAAGCCGTCTTGCTTGTGCTCGTTATGGGCGCCGTTTTGCGGGACGGTGTTCCGCCTGTACCCGAACCGCACGCAGGCGGCGCAGATGGAGGCGATGTTCGCCCTCGTGGACGAGGCGTACGACGAGTTGCTCGCATACTGCGTCCGGAGGAGGAGGGGCGGCTACAAGCATCCGGCGGAGAAGTACATGGAGAAGGCGATCGAGCGCGGCGACCTGCTCGGAGCCGCCAAGTACGACGGCCTGCCCTCCGACGTCCGCGACTATGCGCTGCACGCGGTCCTGCAGGCGCTGGACGCGCGGCCGCTGGACGAACCTCCCGTACCCCGCACGGAGAGGTCGGACCGCTACCGGGGGTCCTACACCGGCAAACCGTCCGGGAGCGCCTTCGTGGCGGACCCCAGGCACGTCGTACTGCCCTACGTGGACGGCCTGGTCAAGGCGAGGGTGAGTCGCGAGGTCGGATATGTCTACAGCGTCACCGTGAGGCGAGAGCCCGACGGCAAGTACTACGCGAGCGCCCTCTCCAGGAGGCCGGTGCGGAGGCAGGCCCCGTCCTCACGTTTTCATCCTTCGCCCTGTTGCGCCGTTCTTCGATCGAAGACCGAACGCTCATCCACACCGCGCAAATCACGGCGCCCATAACGAGCACAAGCAAGACGGCTTGAAACGGATGCATGGCACTCCCCCTTCTTCGCCCAGCATACAGTCCAATCTCGATTCTGTCCATTGAGCTGGGCAAGCGATACTCGAGCAAATACCATGGAAGGTCACCGTGGGTCTTCCATCGCTATAATCGCTGATGAGGCATTCCATAAGTTTTAGTTGCGTCATCTCCTGGTCGAGGCTTGAGCACCCCAGGAACATCGGAGGAGGTATTGGGCGACATGCATAGCGCTGACGAACTCGAGAAGAGCGTGCGCATCACCCCACCGAGCGTATGGGTGGCACTCGTTGCGTTCGCCGCATTGCTCGCGGGGCTTCTGGCCTGGGGCATTTTCGGAACCATCGCGACAAGGGTACCGACGAAGACCGCCGTTATCAATGGCCAGGCTATTTGCTTCCTCTCGGAGGGGGACATCGAAAAGATGCACGTAGGCGACGAGGCCGAGGTCGACGGCACGAAGCTCAAAGTCAGCAAGATCTCCACCCTTCCGATCTCGCGCTCCGAGGCGAGCAAAATCGCAACCGGCGACTATCTGGTCGGCGCGCTGATGCAGGGGGACTGGGCCTACCAGATAACCTTTGAAGGCGATGTCTCCAAACTGCCCCAGGACGTGCCGCTCTCCATGGAGATAACGGTGGAGAGAATCGCACCGATAAGCCTACTGCTCAGGAAATAGCGATGACGGCCGGCACAACACAACGGAGGCAGGCAAACCATGGCTAGGGTCGCAAGAGTTCCGCAGGTCATGCAGATGGAGGCGCTGGAGTGCGGCGCCGCATGCCTGTCCATGATTTTGGCGTATTACGGCCGCTGGGTTCCGCTCGAACAGATGCGGACGGATTGTGGCGTATCGCGGAACGGCGTGAGGGTCGAACACCTCTTCAGGGCAGCGGGCATCCACGGACTGACCGCCGATTCCGCCAAGATGAGCGCAGCCGACCTCGAGAAGGAGGAGTACCTGCCCTGCATAGCGCTGTGGAAGCGGGGCAGCTTCGTCGTGGTACGCGGCGTGAGGGGAAACAAGGTGTACCTCAACGACCCAGCCAACGGGCAGGTCAAGGTCGCACTGACGGAATTCGAGGCGGCCTACGACGGGACCGTCCTCCTGTTCGAGAAGACCGACTCCTTCGAGCCGGGCGGAGAGAAGCCGAACACCCTGAGGTTCGCGTTCGAGCGCTTCTCGGGGTTCAAGTCCTCCATCGCGTTTGTCATGATGACCGCCGCCATAATGTCGATGGTGGCAATTGCGACCACGTCACTCGGCCAGGTGTTCATGGACCGCATCCTGACCGGCGAGAACCCGGATTGGTCAGAAAACCTGGCGCTGCTCATGCTCATGCTCGCGCTCGTGTCGGGAGTCGTCTCGGTGCTTAACGCCCACTACCTGGTGAGCATCCAAGGCAAGTCGGCCGTCGTGTCGTCGGCGCGCTTCATGAACCATCTGCTACGACTGCCCGTCGGGTTCTATGCACAGCGGATGGTCGGCGACCTGCAGATGCGCCAATCCGACAACGAGAAGGTTGCAGCCACACTCGTCGGGCAGCTGGCGCCGGTCCTGATAAACACCGTCCTCCTGCTGCTCTACCTCGGCATCATGCTTGACTACAGCATTCCTCTGACCATCGTGGGCGTAGCGTCCATACTGCTCAGCGCCCTCGCAGCCGCCTATGTGTCGAAGAAGCGCGTCAACTACACACGTGCCAGCGCAAACGCCGGGGGAAGGCTGTATTCCACGACGGTCAACGGCATGGAGATGATCGAGACCATAAAGGCGGCAGGCGCCGAGGCCACCTTCTTCGATCGGTGGTCGGGTTACCAAGCGGCCAACTACGACATCGCGGCCGACACGACCCTGGTCAACGAGTACCTGGGCACGATACCCCAAGCCATCACGAAGCTCGCCAACATCATCGTGCTGGTGCTGGGAATCTGGCTCATCGTGGAGGGCAAGTTCTCACCTGGATCCCTGCTTGCGTTCACGGGATTCCTGTCCTCGTTCATGACGCCCATGAACCAAATGATCGGACTCGGTCAGACGGTTCAGGAGATGCAGACCAAGATGGAGCGGATCGAAGACGTCATGCACTATAAGACCGACGTCGAGGAAAACTTCGAGGAGGGCCCCGTGGCGGCAGGCCTCGACCGAACGAAACTGAGCGGACGCGTTGACCTCAAGGACCTCACGTTCGGCTACTCGCCACTCGATCCGCCACTCATCGAGAACTTCAGCCTGCATCTTGAGCCCGGCCAATGGGTTGCCCTCGTCGGAGGATCAGGAAGCGGAAAGTCTACCATCGCCAAGCTCGTGTCGGGTCTCTACGTGCCGTGGTCAGGTTCGGTTGAGTTCGACGGAATCCCGCTGGACCAAGTGCCGCATCCCCTTCTGCGCGGGTCGCTTTCCGTCGTCGACCAAGACATCGTCACCTTCAGTGACACGGTGCTCGACAACGTGACGTTGTGGGACTCATCCATCGAGGACTCCGAGGTGGTCCTCGCCTGCCGTGATGCGGGAATCCACCAGGAAATCGCCGTACGCAAGGACGGGTACCAGTCCATGATCGCACCACGCGGACGCAACTTCTCGGGTGGCCAGCTACAACGCATGGAAATCGCGCGTGCGCTGACGGCCAACCCCTCCATCATCATCCTCGACGAGGCGACGAGCGCGCTCGACGCCCAGACTGAAGCCGAGGTCATCCGAAACATTCGTCGCCGCGGCATCACGTGCATCGTGGTGGCGCACCGTCTCTCCACCATTCGCGACTGCGACGAGATCATCGTCCTCGATGACGGCAAGGTGGTCGAACGCGGAACCCACGTCGAACTCATGTCCCGAAACGGCGCCTATGCGGAGCTGGTGCGCAATGACTAAAAAATGCGAGACACAGATCGAAGCCAGGGCGAGGCTGAACGACGCCATGGAAGAGCAGGCTTACGCGCAGCTCGCCCGTAGCGTGTCCAGCAAGGAGCAGCGCGACTCGTTCGCCGACGACGAGCTCCCGCTCGACAAGGCGGCAAAGACCTGCCTAAAGTACTTGCAGGCAGAACCCGGCGCCGTACCAGATGTCGTGGATGACCCCGACGAGCGACTCGACTGGCTCTGCCGACCCTCGTCGACCATGCGTCGCAAGATACGCCTGGAAAAGCGCTGGCATCGCAGAACGTACGGAGCGATACTCGCCCACCTCGACACGGGAGAGGCCGTTGCCCTGCTGCCTTGGGGTCTCTCTGGCTACTATTTCGTGAATCCCTCGACGGGACGCAAGTCAAAGGTGACGGATTCCGTTGCGAAGCATATCTGCGAAGAGGCGCTCCTGTTCTACAAGCCCCTACCGGCCAAGCCGCTTGGCATACGCGATCTGGTGTTCTTCATCTTCGACCTCTTCGACCGTCACGACTATGCGACCGTAATCGGTGCGGCCCTGATCGTGACGCTCGTCGGACTGGCGCCAGCTTGGGCAAACAAGATCGCCTTCCAGCTGGTGGCGCCCTCGGGTCAGTTTGGGCTGATCGGTCCCGTAGCCGCGCTGCTGCTGGGGGCTACGGTATGCGGCTTGCTCACGACCATCTGCCGCAACCTGGTCACGGCGAGCATGACCACGAAGGCGGAGGTGGTAACCGAGGCGGCAATCTTCTCCCGCGTGCTATCGCTGCCCGCGACGTTCTTCAAGCGGTTCTCGTCGGGCAACCTGGCAAACCGAATCGGCAACGTGTACTCGCTGGTCCAAAAGTTGGTCACGGCCGTCTTTGGCTCGGGACTCACGTCGTTGTTCGCGCTCATCTACATCGTGCAGATAACTACCTTCGCTCCTGCCCTGGCGTTGCCGGCGTTTGCCGTCGTCGCCGCGCAGGTGGTGCTCACGGATTCCATCACGCTCGCCACCGTGAGCTACGAGAAGAAGACCAAGCGTGCGAACAGCAGGCTATCCGGCCTCGTAGGCGCCCTTCTGAACGGCGTGCCGAAGATAAAGCTGGCCGGCGCCGAGAAAAGGGCTTTCGCACGATGGGCAAAGACCTACTCCGAATATGCGGAGCTCTCCTACAACCGTCCCTGGGCCCTACGCGCACTGCAGCCACTCGTGGCTTTCGTGGCGCTGCTCGGCAATGCGTTCATCTACTACTATGCGGCTAAGACGCACGTGAGCGTCGCCGACTTCATGGCCTTCAGCGCGGCGTACGGCCAGGTCAGCTTTGCGCTCATGGAATTCGCCTCGATCGCGGGTCAAACCGCAGAGGTAAAGCCCATGCTCGACCTTGTGTTGCCGATTCTGGAGACGGCACCCGAGGCCGACGAGGGCAAGCCAAGCGTTGAGTCGCTCGACGGCAGCATCAGGGTATCGGACGTAACATTCAGCTATGGCGAGGGCGGGCCCACCATCCTGCGCGACCTGTCGTTTACCGTACGTCCCGGCGAGTATGTGGCGCTCGTCGGCAAAAGCGGATGCGGAAAGTCGACCATCCTGCGCCTGCTGCTCGGCTTCGAGACGCCCGACAGCGGTAGCATATACTACGGTCCCCACGACGTACAGCGGGTAGACCTCAGAAGCCTGCGCCAGCATATCGGCACGGTGCTCCAGGACGGCAAGCTCTTCATGGGCGACATGGCGAGCAACATCACCCTCTCAACGCCGGGCGCGACCATCGACGATGCGTGGACGGCCGCGGAGGTGGCAGGCATCGCCGACGACATCCGCAAGATGCCCCAGGGAATGCAGACGCTCGTCTCCGAAGGCTCGGGCGGCGTGTCGGGCGGGCAGCGCCAACGGTTGCTGATCGCGCGCGCCGTATGCGGAAACAGGCGCATCCTCCTGTTCGACGAGGCGACCAGCGCGCTCGACAACAAGACGCAGAAGCACGTGAGCGAATCGCTCGACGCACTCGCCTGCACGCGTCTGGTGATCGCGCATCGCCTTTCGACCGTCCGCAACTGCGACCGTATCCTAGTGGTCGACGGCGGACGTATAGCCGAAGAAGGTTCCTACGACGAACTGGTGGCAAAGGGCGGCCTGTTCCACGAGCTCGTAAAGCGCCAGATGCTCGATTCCGGCGATTCCGCAGAGTGAGACGGATGCCTATGCGCGCTTGATGAGACCGCCGATCTTGTCTGCGAGAAGGCGCCCGACTAGGACGGTCTCGTTGGCGCCCGCGCTCCTCGGCCTGTGCATGCCCGCCGACGGCACGTACGTGCGGTAGACCGATAGACCGATAGACCGATAGACCGATAGACCGATACGACGTCTGCGCCCTGGCCGCCCATGGGCACGAGGCGCCGCCGAGTTGCGGCTGGTTTTTCAGCCGCGGTCCCGGGGCAGGCGTGAGCCTGTGACGATTCTAGGGCGCGAGCTGGTGATTTGCCACACCCGACGCACGAATGGTCGACCCTGTTGCGCGCGAACGCCCGCGTTTTGCAGGACAAACCGAAAGCCG
>JAGAWD010000007.1 GCA_017941585.1 Olsenella sp.
ATTCTATAGCAACTGAAATGCAGAATATCGTAATTTATTAGTCTGTTATTAGATAGACACATATACAGAGTCACCAAATATTTATTCGAAAAACACGACGAAAGTGCTGAATAGGCCAACCGGCATGGCATCGTTGCCGTATACGGCACCAGGGCAGAGGCAATGCACCTCGCTTTCGAGCGCAGGGTGCGGCCGCCCGCAGCGCACAAGCGTAACGAGTCTCCCCGGCGCAAAGCCGACCCGAGCACCGGCGCAAAACCCCGTCGAGTGCGGGATTGGGCGATGGCTCCCGGCGCAAAACCCCGCCGAGGGCGGGATTGCCGGCGCAAAACCCCGTCGAGTGCGGGATTTGGCGACGCACTCGAAGCCGTTTTGCGCCGGAGACGACGCACTCGACGGCATTTTGCGCCGGAGGTGTTTGGCAGACAACGCACTCGAAGCGGTTTTGCGCCGGGGATCATCAACGAAAAGGAACGCGGAGAGCTTTTTCAAGGAACCGTTTTGAACCCCCTCCCCCGGCAGGACCAGAAAGCCCATGAGTCTGTACAACAGGTGCGCGCGGACGTCGGACGCTTCAATCACGCGACCACAGAGCTGCCAAAGAAACAGCAAAAGCCCCGCCTCCCGATGAGGGAAGGCGGGGCCACATGCGCGCGACTCGATACCTTGAAGCGATGCCGCAAAGGGGAGTTTCGAGAGGGGGCTGGCGGAGAGCCGCGCCCGGCACCTGGCAGGGCCCGGTTTCCAGCAGGCGTTCAGCGCTTAGCAGACGCCCTGCGCCATCATGGCGTCGGCAACCTTGAGGAAGCCGGCGATGTTGGCGCCGAAGACGAGGTTGCCCTCCTGGCCGTACTCCTTGGCAGCACTGGCGGCGGAGGCGTATATGGAGTCCATGATGGAGTGGAGCGTCTTGTCGACCTCCTCGAAGGTCCAGGGGATGTGCTCGTGGTTCTGGGTCATCTCGAGGCCGGAGGTGGCCACGCCGCCGGCGTTGGCCGCCTTGCCCGGCGCGAAGAAGACGTCGTTCTCCAACAGGTAGACGGTGGCGTCGGCCGTCGTCGGCATGTTGGCGCCCTCGACCACATACTTGCAGCCGCCGGCGACGAGCTTCTTGGCGTCATCGATGTCGAGCTCGTTCTGCGTGGCGCACGGCATGGCGATGTCGCACTTCTCGCCCCAGGGGCGCTCGCCCTCGTGGTAGGCGGCGTTCGGGCGCGCGTCAGCGTACTCCTTGATGCGGCCGCGACGGACCTGCTTGATCTCGACGAGGGTGTCGAAGTCGATGCCGTCGGGATCGAAGACGTAGCCATTGGAGTCGGAGACGGTCACGACCTTGCCACCAAGCTGCTCGGCCTTCTGGGTCGCGTACTGCGCGACGTTGCCGGAGCCAGAGATAGCGATGGTCTTGCCCTCGATGGACTCGCCCTTCTCCTTGAGCATGTTGAGGAGGAAGTAAACCGCACCGTAGCCGGTCGCCTCGGGACGGGCGAGAGAGCCGCCGTAGGAGAGGCCCTTGCCGGTGAGCACGGACTGCCAGCTGTTGGTGAGGCGCTTGTACTGGCCGAACATGTAGCCGATCTCGCGAGCGCCGGTGCCGATGTCGCCGGCGGGGACGTCGGTGTCGGGTCCGATGTGACGATAGAGCTCAGTCATGAAAGACTGGCAGAAGCGCATGACCTCGCCGTCGGACTTGCCCTTGGGATCGAAGTCGCTGCCACCCTTGCCACCGCCCATGGGCAGCGTGGTGAGGGAGTTCTTGAAGACCTGCTCGAAGCCCAGGAACTTGAGAATCGAGAGGTTGACCGAGGGGTGAAGGCGCAGGCCGCCCTTGTAGGGCCCGATGGCCGAGTTGAACTGGATGCGGTAGCCGCGGTTGACCTGAACCTTGCCCTCATCGTCCACCCATGGCACGCGGAAGATGACGATGCGCTCGGGCTCGACGAGGCGCTCGAGGAGTCCTGCCTCCTCGAACTCGGGATGAGCGTCGAGGACCGGCTGAAGGGTGTAGAGGACCTCCATGGCAGCCTGAATGAACTCGGGCTGGTCAGAGTAGCGCTCCTTCAGCTCTGTGAATACCTTTTCGGAATAGTTCATGTGCTTCTCCTCACGTCCAAACCGGTCGCGGTCTTTGCGCGAACCGCATGCTTCCTAGTTCCGAGAAAAGGATAGGGTGTCCCTTTTTCGGGAGCGCAAAGACACGCGGGGGCGTAACAAAATGTATACGCGTGCGTAACCGCGCAAATCACAAACGCGGGTGGAGTGGACAACGCGCCCTGACGAGAAGACCCACCCCCGAGGTTGCGAGATTGGCACCGCGTCAGAGGGCGGGCGGGCGCGGCGCGCGACTACTGCGTCTCACGCGCGGAAAAGTGCGCGTTCGGGTACGACGACCTCGATGGCCGCCGGCACGACCTCGATCTCGAACGAGGACCCCTCGAGCCTCTCGCCATCAACCTGACAGGGCACCTCGTCCGCGTCGAAGTCTACGCTAATCCGCCTCGCCGTGAGGCTGCGCATGATGCGGGAGCCGACGTGCCCGCCGAAGCGCGCGAGGCCAAACAGCGCAAGAGAGCGCGGGATGCTCGGAGCCTTGGTGGAAAAGCAGACGTCGAGAAGACCGTCGACGGGAGATGCGGCTGGGGAGATGCGAAAGCCGCCGCCATACGTGGGGCCATTCTGCACGGCGAATATCACACTCGTTCCACTCATCTCCTCGCCGTCAACGACCGCGCGGTAGCTCCAGCCGCCCCGCGAGCGCAAAAGGAGCCTGAGCCCGGAGGTCACGAACAGCCCCGCGCCCTCCTGGGTCGTCCCCCGCGTACGACGGTCGGACGTGTCGAGCGCAATCGCCGCGTCGAGCCCGAACGAGAGGGTCTCGGCAAAGTAGACGGGCTCTCCCCCGTCGGCCCACACGCATCCTAGGTCGAGAAGCTCGCCATGGCCACCCACAATCTCGGATAGAGAGCGGTCGGGATCGTTGAACGTCGCCCCAAGCGTACGAGCAAAGTCGTTTCCCGAACCCATGGGGATGACCGCAAGTGCCGGGCGCCGGTCCTCGTCGATGCGCATGAGCCCGTTCACCACCTCGTGAATCACGCCGTCGCCACCGAGGGCGATCACGGTGTCGAACGAAGCGCCCTCAGCCGCCTTGCGCGTGGCGTCAAGCGGGGTCCTCGTGCGGTACATCTCGAAGCGAGTTGCCGCGGAAGAATACGAAGAGAAGAACCTCTCGACGAAGTCCGCCGAGGCGGCGCCCCTGCCGCTGTGCGCCGTGGGATTTGCGATGACGAGCGTGTCGCCGAGTTGCGAGAGTTCCATGCGATGCTCCGATCGTAATGCCAACGCCGACATTGTACCCGTCGGCAACCGCTGGAGCAGAGTCTCCTCCAACCTGAGACGCGGCGTAAGGCAGCCCAGGGGCAGCCTGGCGAGTGGCGGGGCGTGCCCCGGCTCAGGCGATGCGCTCGACGTCGTCGTAGCGCACGTGGTGCCTTTCGTCCAGGTTCGCATCTATGTGATAGTGCCCAAACCACCAGTGCCCATACGAGAGCCGCATGGCTATGCCCTCGAGCCACTCCTCGAACTCGTCCGCGTCAAGGGGGCGGGAGCAGCGGATGCCCAGGTTCTTGACGAACCGCGCCGGCGCCGCATGCGTGAACACGTGGTCGACTCGCCAGTGGCAGGCATCGAGGACGGACTCGCAGCGAGCACGCTCCTCGGCCGACGGTATCTCATCGGGCCACCAGTCCTTCCCCTCCGTGCGATACGCGATGTCGTGTGACCCCGCCCCGCCCATGGCGAGGGCGGAGACAGTCTTCCCGTCGCATGGGAGGTCGAAAACATGACCCCTCATAAGATGCAGCACGTGAGGTCGCACCACGTGCACGCGACCGCCACAGAAGTCGCGCTCGGGAAGCGCGCCCAAAAGCGCATGGTTCTCGTGGTTGCCGTCGACGAACAGCGTCGTCCACTGCTTGGACTCGAGCCAGTCGAGCCAATAGTCATCGGCGCTGTTCCCGCCCTCGTACCACACGAGGCCGAAGTCGCCGAGGATGATGAGGAAGTCGTCGCGCGTGAGGTCGCGCCCCTCCGGCCATGCCTTGAATCCGAGTTTGCGAATTGAGTGGTTTGCGTGGATGTCTCCAGTGACGTAGATCACGTGTCCTCCTTACCAAGGCAAACCGGCAAAGGCGCCGCATTCACGCGTAGTAAACACGACGAGAAGAGCCACCGATGCACCGATTTCCAGGACCGATCCCGACCGACCCTAGCCGGCCTGACGCGCACCGTTCGAAAAAAGAAAAAAGCCAGGCACCGAAGCGCCTGGCCGTGTTTCGATGGAGCGGCGGACGGGACTCGAACCCGCAACAGGCAGCTTGGAAGGCTGCTGCTCTACCAATTGAACTACCGCCGCATGGTCGGGGTGACTGGATTCGAACCAGCGACCCTCTGCTCCCAAAGCAGATGCGCTACCAAGCTGCGCCACACCCCGGAGCCGCTTAGAAAGTATAGGCGAGAGACACGATTTCGGCAACACGCAAGATAATCTTTTTCAATCGATCACCCTCGAGCACCCTCGGACACCTCGCACTTTAGCGCCTTTGCATCCTGGGACGCGCTATCCACCAGAAGCTTCGAAGGGCCAAAAAGGGCCCCCGCATTCACGGGGGCCCCGAAACGTACCGTCACAGTCGAGCGACTACTTTACAGCCGCCTGGAGCGCGGCCCTGACCTCTGCCGCAGTCTTGAGGGCGAGGACCTTCTCGGCGAGGGCGTCGGCCTCCTCCTTCTTCCACTCGGAGATGATCCTGCGCGTACGGAGGATGGAGGGAGCGGAGACGGAGAACTCGTTGAGACCGAAGGAGATCAGGATGGGAATGAGCAGCGGGTCTGCCGCGGCCTCGCCGCACATGCCTACCATGATGCCCGCCTTGCGGCCCTCGTTGATGATGCGCTTGAGGGAGCGCAGGACCGCAGGCTGATAGACCTGATAGAGATAACCCACGCGGTCGTTGCCTCGGTCGGCGCACATGGTGTAGCCGGTAAGGTCGTTGGTGCCGATGGAGAAGAAATCGCACTCCGCGGCAAGGTCATCTGCGATGAGAGAGGCGGCGGGCGTCTCGATCATGGTGCCGACCTCGATGTCCTTGTTGTAATCGACGCCACGCGCGTCGAGGTCCGCCTTGCACTCCTCGATGAGGGCCTTCGCCTGGCGCACTTCATCAAGGGAGGTGACGAGGGGGAGCATAATCTTGACGTCGCCAAAGGCGGAGGCGCGAAGCAGTGCCGTGAGCTGGACCTTGTACTGCTCGGGGTTGTTCAGGCAGTAGCGAATGGCGCGGAAGCCCATGAAGGGGTTCTCCTCCTTCTGGAGGTTGAGATACGGAATCTCCTTGTCGCCACCCACGTCGAGCGTACGGATAATGATCGGCTGGTCCTTGAGCCGCAGTGCGACCTTCTGGTATGCGGCGAACTGCTCGTCCTCGGAGGGGAGCTCGGAGGCATCCATGAAGAGGAACTCGGAGCGGAAGAGGCCGATGCCCTCACAGTCGTGGTCGACGGCGGTGTTGGCATCGTCGGGGTTGCCGATGTTGGCAACGAGAAGGACCTTCTCGCCGTCGCCGGTGAGCGTCTCCTTGCCACGGTAGGCCTCGAGGGCGACCTTCTCGTCCGCGTACTCCTTGGCGAGCTTTCGGTACTGCTCGAGCTCCTCGTCGGAGGGATCGACGAAGACCTTGCCGTTCGTGCCGTCGGCAATGACCATGTCGCCGGTTTTGATGTTGGAGGTGGCACCCTCGACCGAGAGAACCGCGGGAATCTCGAGCGCACGCGCGATGATCGCGGAGTGGGACGTGCGTCCACCAGTCTCGGTGACGATGCCCGCCACGTGGTCCTTGTCGATGTCCGCGGTCATCGACGGCGTGAGCTCCTCTACGACGACGATGGAGTTCTCGGGCAGCGTCGAGAGGTCAACGACCTCCTTGCCGAGAAGGTCTGCGAGAAGCCCGGTCTTGACGTCGGCGACGTCTGCGGCACGCTCGCGGAAAAGCTCGTCCTCCATGTTGGAGAACATCGTGTAGTAGGTGTCATAGGCGTCGCTGACGGCCTGCTCCGCGCACATGCCCGAGTCGATGGCACCGTTGACCATGTCCTTGATGCCCTCGTCCTCGGCAAACTCGATGTGGGCGCCCATGATGGCGGCCGACTCCTCGCCGACCGTGACCTTCATGCGCTCGATCTGGGCGTTGGTCTGCTCGACGAACTTCGCGAGTGCGGCTTCATAGCGCGCCTTCTCGGCCTCTGGATCCTCAGGAGCGGTGGGGGTAAAGGACAGGTCAGGGGCAACTGCCACCTGGGCTACACCGATTCCATACCCGTCAGAAGCATTTACGCCTTTATACATTGGATCCTCCTGTCGTCAAACACAAACCACTTCTTCAATAATGCGCCCGGCTAGCCAGCGGGGCACGTATTGCCAATGTGAAACAGTTGGCGAGGCCTGCGGCATGAGAAAAGCAGGTTGACTACTCGCCCTGCTCCTGGATCATGCTGTTCAGCTTTTCGTACACACGGTCAATGGTGGCGCGCTTGGCGATTCCCTTGCTGGCTGCGGTGGCTGTTCCACAGGCAGACGCGAAGCGGAGTGCCGTCTCGTAGTCAGCGCCCTCCTGGCACTTCGCGACGAAGCCGGCAACCATGGAGTCACCGGCGCCCGTGGCGTTCACCAGACGGATCTTTGCCGTCGGCACCGTATGGACCTCATCGTTCTCGTCATAGAGAAGGGCGCCGTGACCGCCGCAGGAGACGATGACGTTCTGTGCGCCACGCTTGTGGAGCTCCTTCGCGAAGGGAATGCACTCCTCTGGAGTCTCGGGACGGGCATCGAAGATTCGTCCGACCTCATGGTTGTTCGGCTTGATGAGGAAGGGACGGGCGTCAAGCGCCTCCAGGAGCAGACCGCCCGGCGCGTCAACGACAAAGCGGATACCACGGCCCTTGAGGCGCCTCATGATGATGTCGTACATGTCCTCCGGGAGGGATTTGGGGATCGAGCCGGTGAGGACGAGCGTATCCCCCTCGCCGATGTAGTCGATTCGCTCGAGGAGCTCGTCGACCTTCTTCTCGGAGATCTTGGGGCCCATGCCGTTGACCATCGTCATGACGATGCCGTTGAGCTTGACGTTGATACGGGTAAAGCCGTGCTCCAGGCGAACGAAGTTCGAGGAGACGCCGTTCTTCTGCATCGTTTTCACGAGATAGTCGCCCGTGAATCCGGCCACAATGCCATAGGCAATGTTGACAACCTTCAGTTCGTTGAGCAGCGTGGAGACGTTGATGCCATTGCCGCCACAGTAGAGCTCTTCGCTCGACGAACGGTTGGTGAAGCCCATGTCCAACGTGAGAGGATGCATGACGTAGTCAATTGCGGGGTTCAAAGTCACGGTGTAAATCAACGCAAGCTCCTTCCAGCGCACAATGTGTCTCCATTATGCCGCAATCCCACGTTCCCATGAAGCAAAAAAACGAGCGTTCGTTTCGCCGAATTGAATATTTCCGCCAAAGGTCGATTTAATTCGGAATTGCGGGTGTGGCACACCGTCTTGAACTCGGCGCACCTCACGGCAGCAGCGTACGCCGATTATTCTCAGGTAGTTCCCGGTTGATTATTCCCGGGCTTGGACCCCTTCTCGTGGGTCGAGCGCGATGGTGCAGGCCTTTCGGGCACCCTCACGGGTTCACAGGCTTCCTAAGGTTGAAAAGAATGTCGGCGTACGGGCTCAGCTCCTTGGGCTCGTAGATGATGTGGCCGCCGTCGCCCGTGCGGTACAGGCCGCTCGGGAGGTACTTGCCGTTGGGGAGCCTGTAGAGGTTGCCCTCCAGCGTAGCCTCCTTGGGGAGGTAGGCGACGCCCTCCTCGTCCTGCTGAAGCGGGTAGTCGTAATCAACGTCGTATGCCATGTCTTCACCCCCACGACCTCGTATGTCCCGACCCTCTGGGTTACCATGCGTCCCGTCCCCATGGGCCGCTTTGCGTACATGTCGCTGATTCCTATTTTAGTAAATTCCGAGGTGTAGGCGTCGTTTTCCGCCCTCCACATTGAGATCTCGCCCCAGTGCTTCTTCCTCCAGACTATTGCGGCTGACTAGCTGATCGCCTGGAACCTTTTTGCGGCTATGACCTACTCCGACGGGGCTTCCATATTGGGCTCTCGGAGACTTAGAGCCGAAGGCGTGGTTATACGAAGGAGAGATTGGCATCGTGCCCAACGTGGCCGCCTCGAACGTGCCCCAGGACGAATTCGAGGCGGCCGTCGCCGAACAAAAAACTCTAACTGCGCAGGTAAACGGCGCAGTTAGAGAGAGTGACCTATGGTGCTCCCTAGGCGATTCGAACGCCTGACCTGCGGTTTAGAAGACCGATGCTCTATCCAACTGAGCTAAGGGAGCGCGCTGCTACATAGTAGCACGAACACGCGGAGAGCGGGCGCAAGGCTCCGGAAACGCGATGGCAGCAGCTCGCGAGTGCCGTGAAGAAGAAACGCCCCCCTCTCAGAGAAACTAGCCCAAGCCCCTCGCCTTTGCCACCAATGCCGAGACGATCGTCTTCGCATCCTGTATGAGGCCCGCG
>JAGAWD010000051.1 GCA_017941585.1 Olsenella sp.
ACGCTGGTGAGGCTGGCGATGCCGAGAAGGCCGACGAGTAATCGGAGCCATCCAAGGAAAAAGGGCGGGGCGCGGTGCGGAGGCACCGCGCCCCGCTTGGCAAGAAGCATACGAGTTGGAGGAGACACGCATGCGGCGCGTATCGGACCTCGTCAACAAGAAGGTGTACAAGCGCAGGACTGATCGCAGGGGAAGTGAAAGCCCCGTAAGGTTCGGCAGAGTCCATATGGCGGTCTTCTCACCCGACGGACGGCGTGTTGTCGGGTACATGATCAAGCTGCCGGACATCGCTGGCATGGTTAAGCGTCCTGATCAGTTTGTGGCCCTTGACGCGCTATCGAGTGATGAGGAGGGCGTCTTCATCGCTCGTGAGAAGGACGGCGTGGGTGACTCTGCGAGGGAGCGGTTGGGCCTCGACTGGGACCGTTGCATCATGTGGGCCGGTATGGATGCCAAGACCGTCTCGGGCAAGGACCTTGGATACGTTAACGACGCGGTGTATGACGAGGAGAGCGGCTCTGTAGCTAGGCTGTGCATTGGCGACGGTAGCGTTGCGCAGTCGCTCGTGGGCAGCGTGGAAGTACCCATCGAAATGCTCAGGGGCTATGAGAAGGGATTCATGGTCGTTGATGATGCAGCCGCCAAGCTCCAGCTTTCTGGTGGTGTGGCCGCGACGGCAGGAGAGGGTTACGCGCGCGCCAAGGCCGGCGGGAAGCAGGCGGCGAAAAGGGCCGGGGAGGTCGCTTCCTCGGCTGTGGACAAAGGCTCGTTCGCGTTGGGCCGCGCAATCGGCAAAGCGAAGCGTGCCATTTCGAGTTCGATGGCGGAAGACGATGACGAGAGGGGTGGGGGCTCTGGTGCGCGTCCTCAGCACGAGGAGGGTAGGCGGCCCGCACCCGTTCCGGCGGAGCAAGTTGAAGTTTCCGCTCCGGAGGCGCCGGACGCCATCTCGGGCGAGGTCGACCAGAGACCCAAGAAGGTTACCTATGCGCCCGCCGCTCGGGCGAAGGTAGAAGCGCCCAAGAAAGCTGGTGAGGCGAGCGGTAGATCGACTGGAAAGGGTGCCGGAAAGAAGGCTGGCACATCTGGCACATCTGCCAAGAAGACTACATCAGCCGCCAAAAAGAAGGACTCAAGCACTAGTGCCGCGAACGCCGTTGGAAAGCAGGTCAAAAAGATGGGCGGCATGTTTGGTATGTTCGTGGACGAATACAAGAAGGCCAGCAAGTAGGGACCTCTCGGGAGCTCCCGGTAGGTGGGGCGACGCGCAAGGTTGCGCTGAGGTCGAACTGGGGTTTATGGGGTTACGCTGGGGCTTAATTAGAAGCCAAGGGCCTGCAGTACAAACATGACGATGGTGAACACCGTGACCGCCACGATGGTGAACCAGGTGAGACCGGTCCAAAGGCGTCCGTTGGCGTGTGCGCCCATGATGTGGCGGTCGCGCGCGATGGTGACCATGCACACAAGAAGAACGGGTAGCAGCACGCCGTTGATGACCTGCGCGACCATCATGATGCCAAACAGGTTGATGTTGGGGACGAGGACTACCGCGGCGGAGATGGCGAGAATCGCCGTTATGATGCCGCGATAGGTTGGTGCCTCCTGCCAGCTGCGGTCGGCACCGCGCTCCCATCCGAACGCCTCGCAGATCGCGCTTGCGGTGATGCCGGGCAGCACGCATGCCGCGAGGAACGATGCACCCACGAGCCCTGCGCCAAAGAGCACCTGGGCGTAGGGGCCGGCAAGGGGTGCCAGCGCGGCGGCGGCGTCCTCTGCTCCCTCGACGACGATTCCCGCGGGGAAGAGCACGTGTCCGGTAGCGAGGATGATGAACCACGAGATGATGCTTGCCACGATGGAGCCGGTCACCGTGTCGATGCGCTGGTAGGGGATATCGTCCTCGCGCGCGTTCTTCTCGACCACGTTGGACTGCGCGAGGAAGATCATCCACGGCGCGATGGTGGTGCCGATGTTTGCGACGAGCAGTGAGAAGTACCGTGGATCGTTCACGAACTGCGGAATGAGGGTGTCGCGCGCGGCCGCGCCCCAGTCGGGTCCGACCATAATGCCTGCGATGATGTAGGTGACGAACACGCAGCTGATGGCCAGAAGGATCTTCTCGATGCGGTTGTACGATCCGCTCATGGTGAGAAGCCATATCACGATGGCGGAAACGGGAACCGAGAGGTAGGTGGGCACGCCGAAGAGCCCGAGGCCGGAGGCGATGCCCGCGAATTCGGAGAGGGTCACCGTGGTGTTGGAGACGAGAAGCGCGAGCATGGCGAGGGCGCTGCCGCGGACGCCGAAGCGCTCGCGGATGAGCGACGCGAAGCCCTTTCCCGTAACGCAGCCCATGCGCGCGGCCGTCTCCTGCACGACGATGAGCAGGAAGCACATCACTGGTACGGTCCAGAGCTGGGCGAAGCCGAAGAGCGCGCCCGCGTTGGAGTAGGTGGCGACGCCACCCGCGTCGGCACCGGCGAGCGCGGCGACCATGCCGGGACCGAGGGCCGCAAGCACGCGCTTGGGCTCGAGGCGGGTGCGCCTCCGCCGAGAGAATTTTTGTTTTCGTTGCTTGGTGGGTGTCTTTCCGCCGGATGCCTGGCCGCCGTTAATCTGGCTGCCAGACGGCTGGACTTCGCGCGCCGTGATGTCGGCGGCCTGGCTGTCAGGTGCCTGGATGCCACTCTGTTGCGCGGAGCCCGCGCCGGTGGCCTGTCTCTTCTCCCTGGCCATAGCTACACCAGCACAACGCCCGACGCGAGGGTGCAGGCTATCGAGAACGTGGCCAGCGCCACGAACATGGCGATGAGTGAGAGCGTGAAGCCCGACGTCTCCTTGTTCTGCTCGTCACGCCTGTGCAGGACGTAGAGGTAGATGGGCGCGCACGCAAACGAGACGACGACTGCCGCGGCCGCGCCGACAAAGCCCGACGAGAGGGCCGCGGTAATAACGTGGTTGCCGTTGTGGGCGAGGACGATGCTGTTGAACACCGAGAGCATGAGGATCACGAGTATGCCGAACACGATGCCGATGCCGATGCTCCTGACGGCGAAGCCCGCGAGGGAGGGGGAGTCCTCGTCGTCCGGGTCGTTCTCGAGGAAGAAGTTCGTCACGTAGGTGACGGAGTCGTCGGCAACGATGAGCGCGACGGGGAGCGCGGCGCTTGCGAGTAGCACGCCCTCGAGCGGAATCCTGCCCTGCGCGGCGATGCCTGTCACCACCGTCCCTATCATCCAGATGAAGAACCAGGCATTGCGCCTCACCAGCCACATCAGGTCGCTCGCGCGACCGGACTGGTCGCCGTCGGTGGAGCCGCCCGCGATCTGGAGGTCCTCGGCGTGCTCCTCCTCGAGAACGTCGAGGGCGTCGTCGACGGTGACGATGCCGAGCAGGCGACCGTTGTCATCCACGACGGGCATGGCGAGCAGGTTGTACTTGGCGATGTTCTCGGCGACGTCCTCCTGGTCGTCATCGGGGTTCGCGGTGATGAGGCCGTCCTCTATCGAGATGGTGGAGAGCCTATCGCCTGGCTCCGCCTTCACGAGGCGCTGGAGCGTCACGACCCCCGAGAGGCGCTTCTCGTCGTCCTCGAGGTAGAGGTAGTGGACCGTCTCGAAGTCGTCGTCGAGGGAGCGCAGCCTCTCGACGGCATCGGCCACGGTCGCGGTCTCGGGCAGGACGAGCGCCTCGGAGGTCATGATGCGCCCCGCCGTGTTCTCGCGGTAGCCGAGCAGCTGGCGGATGGCCTTGCGCTCCTTCACCCCCATGAGGCGGAGGAGCTTCTCGGCCTTCTCGTAGTCGAGCTCGGAGACGAGCTCCGCCGCGTCGTCGGGGTCCATCTCGGAGAGCATGCGCGACGCCTCGCTCTCCTCCATGTCGCCCATGATTTCGGCGGCCATCGCGTCGTCGTCGAACTCGGCCATGGCCTCGGCCGCCTGCTCGCTCTCGAGCTGGGCGAAGACCTGTCCGCGTAGGCGCGGGTCGAGCCGCTCGAGAATGTCGGCGATGTCTGCCGGGTGCAGCTCGTCGAGGGTCTTGTGCGAGACCGAGAGTTTCACGTTGGAGAGGTCTCGGTCGAGCAGGTCCATGTAGTTCCATGCGATGATGCGCTCGGGAATCGGCTTGCCGAGTGCCTTGGCACCCTTGGTGACCAGCGTCTCGAGGTGAGGGGAGAGCGAGCGGAGAAGCCCGCGTGCACCCACCTCCGCGCCAAGGAGGCGCAGCTGAGAGGCGCTCGTGTCCGAGAGCTTGAGGTCGTTCACGCGTACGACGCGCATCCCGCGCGTGTCGACTATCTGCTTGTTGAGGAGGTCGCGCCTGATGAGGACCTCGTCAGGCTGGAGGTAGGAGAAGCGGATGTCGGTCGCGACCACCTTGAGCCGGACCTCCTCGTCGTCGAACGAGTCGACATACTTGCGCCACGAAATCATGAAGGGCGTCTTTCCGGGACCCTCGACGGCAAGCGCCGTCACGCGCGGGAAGACCTCGCCCGTGGCAATGCCAAGGTCGTTTACGCGGCCAATCTTTTCTCCGTCAAGGTCATAAACGGGTTCGCCCAGCATCTGGGACAGGTAAATCATGCATGCTCCTTAGTTGGTAGTGCCGCCGCCGCGTTGTGCGGGGCGTGCCTTGGGATACCCCGCGGCGCAACCAACCGAAGCACGCCGGGGGTCATCGACTGTGAGGTCGAGGTTTCATCAATGACCCTTCTCTTTGACTGCAGAGGGCGCAGAGTCTTGTGTCTGCGCGCGTGTGTATTGTACACGCCATGCGACATTTTTTCACATCACGCATGCGGTGGCGCGAGAGGCGATGGGGAGGGTCCCAGAGGACGAACGAGCGAGCGAAAGGAGGACGCCGCCATGGGGAGGCGATGGGGACGCGTGGGAGGGTGTAACGCGCGGTCGCAAGGACCGAAAAGGCGTTGACTTCGCACCGCCGCGGTGCGAAGATGGAGCCGACGGCGGCCTACGCTTCCTTCTAGGCGGCGCCGTTAGAACTGATCGGCCCCAGAGCGCGGCAACGCTCGGGGCCTATTTCTTTAGGTGCCTAGGCCTACGTGCCTTGGCAAGGTCCTCCTTCCTCTTGCTCTTCGCGACCTCGAGCTCGATGAGAGCCCCCAGGACCTTTAGAAGTCCTGCGGCCACGTCGAACGCAGCGGTGATGAGTACCATAGGCAACACCTCCTCTCCGAGAGGCGCCGCCCCGCACGTGAGGCCGTCCGCCGGCCTGCGCCGAGTGTACTCTCCCAACATTGTGGATAGCTGCGCGCCACGTTTTCCGCGGAGGGGCGTGCCGTGCCGGAGGAGGGGCCTCGCGACGGGCCGCTCCGCGAGGCCGAAGAGCGCGGCCTCTCCATGCAAGCTACGTGCCGGCTAGAAGGGCTTCGTTCACGGTTTCGACACATGCCATGGCTTTCGGCCCTGGGTCGGCAACAAGGGCGTGCTCGACGGCACCTTGCGCCGGGGTCACCCACCAGAAGTGTCGGAGACCCCAAAGGTCTCGGCTCTACTAGAAACCGCGTACTGCCCGAAATGGCTCGGCAGGTATATAGAATGGTGGTTGAGCACAAGCGCGCCGTCGGCGCGCGCCGAGGGAGAGGGGCCACCATGGACGATTTCGAGCTCATCATCGACACGGCAGACATCGAAAGCATCAGGAAGTGCGACGAGATACTCGATGTGCAGGGGGTGACCACCAACCCCACCATCATCACGAAGACCGGAAAGCCGGCGGAGCAGGCGATTGGCGACCTCGTCGAGTACCTGCGCCCCGACCAGAAGCTCTTCGTGCAGGTGGTGGCCACCGACCTCGACGGCATCATGTCCGAGGCGCGCCGCATCGCACGGCTGCGCCCCGAGAACACCTACGCCAAGATTCCGGTAACGCACGCCGGCCTCAGGGCGATCAAACAGTGCCGGAGGGAGGGGATCGGCACGCTCGCCACGGCCATATACAGCTCAGACGCCGCGTTCATGGCGGCGCACAACGGTGCCGACTACCTCGCGGCGTACGTGAACCGCATGTGTAACTACGGCGACGGCGTGCAGGACGTGGTCGACCTGATCGACATGCTCGCGATCCAGGGCTCCAGGTCCAAGCTGCTCGCCGCGTCGTTCAAGAACGTCGACCAGGCCCACAAGCTCATCCTCGCGGGCGCGCAGGCGCTGACGCTTCCTCCCGACGTCGCCCTCGCCATGGTGGGCCACCCCGGGACGCAGATCGCGGTGGACGAGTTCAGCGCGAACTGGCGCAAGGCATACGACAGGGACACCCTGTTCGGCTGACGGTGCGCCGCGGGGTTCCGTGCGGGAGGGTTCCGCGTAGGTTGGCAACTATTTAAATATTCATATACATATTGTATCTAGTTATATTTACACATAATCACGAGATTAATAGCACTAAATTCTTACTCTAGTCCCTCGGCGAGAAGGTCTGGCATACGATGGGCGCACCGTTTGGGAAACGGTGCGCGGTGCGTGCTCGCAACGAGGTCACACGGCCGCGCGGTTCTTGCCGCGCGGCCGCATCCGTCTTGCGGCCGAGTGTCCGCGCGGTCTTCCCACACGGTCTTCCGAGACGTGGCCCGCGGCTGCGCCCGACCCATTCGGGAGGTGTTCGCGCCACTCGGCGACGGAGGTGCCCATGGATGCGATGCGTCAGATGCTCAAGCGTGAGAACGTGCGGGTCGTCCAGGCGTGCGATGACTGGGAGCAGGCCATCCATGTCGCAGTTCAGCCCCTGGTTGACGGGGGGTACGTCAAGCCCGAGTACATCGGCGCGATCATCGGCAACGCCTATGCGCTCGGACCCTATTTCGTGATTGCACCCGACCTGGCGCTTCTCCACGCGCGTCCAGAGCAGGGGGCGATCAAGAGGCAGCTGGCCGTGACGGTGGTACGCGAGGGTGTCGAGTTCGAGCGCGGCGAGCCCTGTCGCATCCTGGTCACTCTTGCGGCGGAGGACGCGGACTCACACATCGACGTCATGAGGATCCTGGCTGGCATGTTCGTCGATTCCGACTACATCGAGAAGGTCGCCACCGCGGCAGATGCGGACGAGGTCTACCGCCTGTTCGTGGATTACTCGCCGGGATAGGGCTGACGGCCCGTCGCTTGGCTATCCGTTCGTTCGGCTTTCGTCCGATCGTCGCTCCGTTCTCGAGTGTCGATTCGTGTTCGGTCGTCGCTACATAGGGTTTCGACAAAGGGGGGAAACCATGGCCGTCCTCGATTTCATCGTCAATATCCTCTCGACGCCGGCGATACTCGTCGGACTGCTCGCTCTTCTCGGCCTCTGCCTGCAGGGCAAACCGGCCGAGGACGTCGTCAAGGGCACCATCAAGACCATCGTAGGGTTCCTGGTCCTCTCCGCCGGCGCCGCCTTCCTGCAGACCGGGTCGCTCTTGGCGTTCGGCGAGCTGTTCAACTTCGCCTTCGGCATGCAGGGCGTGGTCCCCAACAACGAGGCCGTCGTCGCCGACGCGCTCCAGAACTTTGGCACGAGCTCGGCCATCATCATGGCGCTCGGCATGCTCCTCAACATCGTGCTGGCGCGCTTCTCGCGCATGCACTACATCTTTCTCACAGGCCACCATACCCTTTACATGGCGTGCATGATCGCCGTCATCCTCGGCGGCGCCGGCCACCTCGAGGGCTGGATGCTCTACCTTGCGGGAGGCTGCCTGCTCGGCCTGATCATGGTCCTCTCGCCCGCCTACTGCCAGGTGACGTTCAGGAAGGTGACCGGCACCGAGGGAATCGCGCTTGGCCACTTCGGGGGCATCGGCTACTGGCTTGCCGGACTGGTTGGCAAGGCCTTCTCAAACGACCCCAAGCGCAGGAGCACCGAGGAGATCAGCTTTCCCAAGCGCCTCATCTTTCTGCGCGACACCACGGTCTCCATCTCCCTCACGATGATGGTGTTCTTTCTCGTGGTCGTTGGTGTCTGCGTTGCCAAGGGGCTCCTCGGCATCGTGCCTCCCGGAACCGATGCCGAGGCCGCGCAGGCGCTCCTTGATCCCCACGGACTGACCGTAGCGAACTGCGGGGCCCTGCTTGACATAGGGACCGAGACGCACACCAACTGGATCGTGTGGGCGCTCACCTCGGGAATGAGCTTCGCCGGCGGCGTCTACGTCATCCTCTCCGGCGTCCGCCTCATCGTCGGCGAGATCGTCCCCGCCTTCAAGGGAATCGCCGACAAGATCGTGCCGGGTGCAAAGCCGGCCCTCGACTGTCCCATCGCCTTCACCTATGCCCCGAACGCAGTCATCATCGGCTTCCTCTGTTCCTTCGCCGGCGGTATCGTCGGCCTCCTCGTTCTCAACGGAATAAACGCGCTCGTGCCGGTTGCCCTCATCCTCCCCGGCGTTGTGCCGCACTTCTTCTGCGGCGCCACGGCGGGCGTCTTCGGCAACGCCGAGGGAGGCCTCAAGGGGTGCGTTGCGGGATCGTTCGCGCATGGCCTGCTCATAACATTTCTGCCCGCTATTTGCATGCCGGTGTTTAGTGCCCTCGGCTACGTTGGGACGACCTTCTCCGATGCCGACTTCTCGTGGATGGGCATCGTCTTCGGCAACCTTGTTGGTGTGACGAGTGGGACGGTGCTGCTCGTCATCTGCGTCGTCGCATACCTTCTGCCAATCGTCTACAACCTCGTTGCCCCCAAGCGGGAGGCCGACGGAGAGTAGGCGCGTCTGTTCACCGCGATTGGATTCATCTCGATCGGATTCGCCTCGACCAGATGGGAGACCAAGATGGAAGTGCGCAAGATCCTCTGCTGCTGCGGTTCGGGGCTTGGTTCCAGCCTCATCGTCAGCATGAACGTCGAGGAGGTGGTCAAGGGGCTCGGTCGTTCCGACATCGAGGTCGACCACACCACCATCTCGGACATAAGCCCCGCAGCGGACGCCCTCTTCGTCGTGGGGGCAGACCTCAAGGACTTCGTCGGCGGCATTCCCGACGAGCAGAAGGTGGTGCTCGACAACATCCTCGACAAGGAGGAGCTGGGGGAGAAGCTCGCCAAGATCCTGGGGTAGGTTCGGCTGAGCGTCCGCAGCGGACCGACCGCTCGTGCCGGACGCCCTCGCGCATGGGTTGCGAGAGCGTCCGTCCGCGCCACGCGCTCTCGCGCCCGCATGTCTCGTCACATAAAATGAAACCAACTTAGTGGGAGCCTCCGACCCTGCGGTCGGTGGCGGATGCAAGTGACGGGGACTCACGTGGGCAAAAGGGCGCGCGTTCTAAAGATCGTGGGGTGGACCTTGGCTGGTATCCTGCTGGTTGTGGCTGTTGCCGCAAACGTCGTCGCGGTCATGTTCGGCGAGACAATCGACTCCTACCTCAACTCCGATAGGGTGGACGTCACCAAGCAGGAGCTCGAGGCCCAAAGGGCGCGTGACGTGCTGTTGGCAGATGAGATCGAGGGCGAGGGCATCGTTCTTCTCCAGAACCGCGATGATACGCTTCCCCTCCCGGCGGGTATTTCGAAGGTCAACGTGTTCGGCTGGTCCTCGACCCAGTGGGTGTGCGGCGGATCGGGGTCGGGTGGCGTTGCGGGGGAGACCACGGACATACTCGAGGCGCTTACGGCTTGGGGAATCTCATACAACGAGGATCTCGCGAATATGTACAGGGATTTCCAGTCCGAACGCCCCCTTCTCTCCAAGGGGTCGCTCAACTCGCACGACTACGAATTTTGCCGGCTCTTCGAGCCGAGCATCTCCGACGAGAGGTACTATTCGCAGGACCTTCTGGCGCAAGCGCGAGAGTACTCGAACACGGCCATCGTCGTCCTCTCCCGCGTTGCCGGCGAGAGCATCGACTGCCCGCGCGCGCAGTATCGCGTCACCGAGAAGGGCGGAAAGCCCAAGGAGTCGCTGGGGTGCCACTATCTCGAGCCGTCGTCCGAGGAGGAGGACCTCATCCGGTACGTTGCGGCGAACTACGACAAGGTAATCGTGCTCGTCAACTCGACCAATCCGATGGAGCTGGGCCTTGTCGAGCGCACGCCGGGCGTGGATGCGTGCCTTCTCGTGGGAACCACGGGGTCGAGTGCCGCGAGTGCCGTCGTGAAGGTGCTCTGGGGGGACATCAATCCCTCGGGTCGAACGGTCGACACCTATCCCTATGACTTCTCGACGAACGCGAGCTGGGCGCATGCCGGGGCCGAGGGCGAGGGCACCTACCTCGACGCGACGGGCCTCTATCCCGCCGACGGAACACTCAACGCAAACGTCGGCGTGCGCGAGCCGCTTGACGCCGTTCGCTACGTTGACTACGCGGAAGGCATCTACGTTGGGTATCGCTGGTACGAGACGGCGGATGCCGAGGGCTTCTGGTCTGATGTTTCCAACTCGTATGGCACCGGCTACGAGGGCGTGGTGCAGTACCCCTTTGGATTCGGGCTCTCATACACGAGCTTCGATTGGGAGGTGGTCGGACGCAGTCACCGCCCGCGCGCGGTAGTCGATGGCACGACCACGGTCGAGCTGACTGTGCGCGTGACGAACACGGGCGCTCGCGCCGGGAAGGATGTAGTTGAGCTCTACTACACCGCGCCGTATGCTCGTGGCGGAATCGAGAAGGCCTCGACGGTCCTGGGGGCCTACGAGAAAACGCGCCTGTTGCAGCCTGGCGAGAGCCAAGACGTAACGCTCGCCCTGCCCGTGCGCAACATGGCGTCCTACGATTGCTATGACGCGAACGGAAACGGCTTTAGCGGTTATGAGCTGGAAGAGGGCGACTACGCGCTCGAGCTCAAGAGGGACGCGCACACGTTGGCGGACTGCGAGGGCGCGAGCACGATCTACCGCGTGGCAGAGTCTCTCACCTTCGATACTGACCCCGAGACCGGCGCTACGGTGCAGAACCGCTTCACGGGCGCCGAGTCCGAGGGTGGCGTCTCTGTGGATGGAGTGACGACGGGTGCGAACATTACCTACCTCACGCGAAGCGACTTCGTGGGAACCTTCCCGCACAACCGCAGGGCCGATCGCTCGATGGCTGCGGCTCTGAAAGAGCTTAACCTCTATGATGACGACCTTGCGCGCGCTGCGGATGCTGCCTGGGAGAAGAGTGTTGCGGCGCGCGTCGACGCGGATGGGACACGCGCTTCGCAGGATGCCGCGGTGCCGGCAAACGACGCCTCCGCTTACGTTGCGCCTGACTCGAATTCCCAGAGCCAGACGTCGAACGGTCGAGCAGAGAAGGTCTGCGAGGGCGGCAGGCTCACTGCGCTTGGTCGTGCGCTCGGCTCGAACTACGATGACGTTCGCTGGGACGCCCTTCTCGACAGGATCGAGCGGAAGGACATGGAGAAGCTCGTCTTGCACGGGTACTCGAACTCATCCGCCATCGACACCGTCGGCAAGCCTCGAACCAAGGATCTCGACGGCTCGTCTCAGGCGTCCTCGTTCAACCAGCTTGTGTCTGGCGTGGGCTTTCCCAACCCCACGACGGTGGCCCAGACCTGGAACCGCTCACTTGCTCGTGCGTTCGGCCGCGCGGCGGGCATGGAGTGTGCCATGCTCGGAATAGACGGCTGGTATGCGCCGGCGACGAACCTACATCGCACGCCGCTCGGCGGGCGCAACTACGAGTACTACTCCGAGGATCCCCTGGTCTCGGGTCAGATGGCTGCCGAGACCATTGCGGGCTCGAAGGAGACGGGCACGTTCTGCTACCTCAAGCACCTCGTCGCGAACGAGCAGGACTCCTACCGCGATTCCCTCTATACCTGGATGACTGAGCAGGCGCTGCGCGAGCTCTACCTCGAGCCATTCCGGATTGCCGTGCAGGAGGGCGGGGCCACGGGCATCATGACCGCATACAATCGCCTGGGCGGCATCTGGGCAGGCGGCTGCCAGGCGCTCCTCACCGACGTACTGCGTGGGGAGTGGGGCTTCCGCGGTTCGGTCATCACCGACTACAGCGATCACCACGTCTACATGAACGCCGACCAGATGCTACGTGCGGGCGGCAGCCTCTTCATGGACGGCATCTTCGCGGATGGTTCGTTCAGCTGCGACACGACGAGCCCCAACTACCGGGCGCAGCTCCGCCGCGCGACGAAGGACGTGATCTACTCCTGGCTGAATGCGCGCGCCGAGAACCTCGCATTCAACGAGGCGGCCGAGGCCTCGGGCATGACGGCGCTCGAGCGGCCCGTGAAAACGCGCGGAACGTCTGCCGTGACGCTCGCGGTTGCACTCGTCGACGCGGTTGCACTCGTCGGCATCCTGCTCAAGGCGCATCACGTGCTTGTGAGGCGGAAGAGGAGCAGGGGCGAGTAGCTCGGCTGCAAGGGCGCGCCGCTCCCCTCCGCCACCTTGGA
>JAGAWD010000052.1 GCA_017941585.1 Olsenella sp.
CAGCGTCGCGCCGCCCCGCCCGCGGCCGTAGCACGTTAATGACATTGTACGTAAAGATACATGAAGTGCAGCGAATGCCAAAAATACACCCCCTCATTCTCCTAAACCATGTATATTATGGAACAGGGATATTCTGGGAAAGGGAGAACGACATGGAGGTCCTGAGCATAGCCGTGGGAGGGTTCCGCAACCTCTCGCGAACGAAGATCCTCCTCGAGGGGGGCATAACGTCACTCGTCTCGACGAACAACTACGGGAAGTCGAACCTGCTCGACGCCGTGGCGTTCGGCGTCCGCTTCATGAACTCGACGCCCCAGGCGCGCGCAAGGATGATGCGCGAGGACAGATGCATGCCTCTCGTGCCCGGGCTCGCCGGCGACGACTACGAGTTCGAGGTCGAGATTCACGATCCCTCGCTCGGCGAGTACCAGTACATCCGCTACGGCTTCTCTGTCGCGTGGGTTCGCGACGACGGGACCGGCAGGCGAGTTACCGGCGAGACCATCGAGCTCAGCCCGTCGCGCGGGGGCAACTGGGCTTCGTACCTCAATCGCGTCGAAGGGAAGTACCGGCCGAGCCACTCGGCGCAGCGGTGCTCGCGGAAGCTGCACCTCGACGAGAACCAGCTCGCCATCGACGTGCTGCCCGCGATCGACGACGTCGAGATCAATCCCGCAATTCGTGCCATCCGCAGGCTGAGGTACGGCGCCTGCTACCCCTTGGAGACGAACGGCGTGATGGACGACTATCCGTTCGAATTCGAGGACCAGGAGGAGGGGGGCGTCTTCGCGCTGTCCGGGAGCGACCTGCCCCACTCCCTGTTCGAGCTCAAGAGGAGCCACCCGGAGAGGTTCGCCGAGTTCCAGAGCATAGTCTGCGAGCTCTTCCCCGAGATGACCGACATCGACGTGGTGTCGTCTCAGCTCGGTCCCGAGCTGAGGCAGCGGCTGGAGGACGCGGCGAATGACTCCGACGACGCGGTGCCCTACCGCATCCGCGACGAGGTGTACAGCATCGTCGTGACCAGCAGCCACATGAACCAACCCGTGAACGTGGTCCGCATGTCAGGCGGCACCAAGCGCGTCATCTGGCTCGTTGCCAGGTCCGTCATGGCGGACATAGCCGGCGTGGGCATCCTCGGCGTCGAGGAGATCGAGACGGGCATCCATCCGCGGATGATGCAGGCCCTCCTCGAGGCGATCAACGACGTGCTCGACCGTACCAAGATGCTGCTGACGAGCCACTCGCCCCATCTCATACAGAGCCTGCCGTTCGACCGCATCTACGCGGGCGTGCCGCACGACGACGGGGTAGCATCGTTTGCCACGCTCAAGGCCGACAAGAGGGACGAGCTCTCGGATGCGGCATACGACCGCGGGATGTCGGTGGGGGAGTACATCTTCGCCCTCATGTCCTCGGGCGAGGACGAGGAGGACATACTTAGGGACTACCTCGAGGTGCGCTGATGAATCCAGGCCGTATCGAAGACTTTGAGAGGGGATTCGCCTTTGTCGCTGAGGGTCCCACTGAAAGGGTCTTCTATTTCGAGTACCTAAAATGGTGCTGTCTCGTCGAGCGAGACAGCACCATGACGCGCCTGCCCAACAAGGACGTCGTCATCGAGACGCGGAGCGGCCGCGTCTTGGTCCAGTTCAATGTCATGGGGGCCGTGAGCTCCGTTCCAAACGCGGCGAGCTGGGTGCAGAGCAGGCCACTGCGCTTTCCCGGCATCCCGTGGACCGTCGTGCTCTGCTATGACACGGATGGGGACGAGTCCCTCAGCCTGGAGACTCGGGCCTGGAAGCGCTTCAGGCGCGAACTCGCGGAGACGGACGTCGACGTCATCGACCTGGCTGCCGACGCCGACATCGAGGACGTCATGCTCGCCGACATAGAGGGCGTCAGGAGGTTCCTGGATCTGGGAAGCGACGTTGAGCCCCACGGCAGGAAGGGCAAGGCGAAGCTCAAGAGTCTCTACAAGGCGTCCTGCAAGGCGTCCGGTCCGCGTCGCGCGTACAAGTCGGGGGAGAAGGCAGAAGGGCTGATACGGAGCCTCTCGTTCGAGGTCATAGAGGAGAGGTCCCCACTGCATATAGCGCGCCTGCGCGCCGCCGTCTTCGGCTGACGCAGTGTCTCGCCGTGCAAGCAAGGCGTCCTGTCGTATAATCGAGCCGGATCCTTCGCTCACAGCCTTGGATTTGGCCTGCCTCGGCGCCCGAAAGCCGGGGCTTTTTGCTCATATCCCAATGGATCGTGATTGACCGGCGCGCCGAGAGGAGCGATGGAGATGGCAACGTCAAGCATCGGCCGACCCGTCGTCCTCGACGGGAAGAGGGCGCGACGTCTCATGGAGATCCTCTCCAGGCCCCAGAGGCCCCCGCGCTCGGAGTCGGGCAGAAGGCTCGTCCTTTCCAAGGGCGGGTTCGATCCCAAGAAAATCAAGTAGGCAACTCGTTGACGGATCGTTTAAAAACGTTGCCAGGTGCCGCGGCGAACGCCGCACCCTCCAGGGCGTGCCCTCATGGCTTGTGGAAGGTGTTAAACTGTATAACACGTTCTACGCCTATGGGATGGGAGGCAGGACATGTCCACCACAACAGCGGCACTGAGGATGCCCGAAGACCTCTCGAGGCGGTACGGCGAGCTCGCGAAGTCGACGGGGAGGACGAAGACGTTCTACATGCTCAAGGCGCTCTCCGAGGCCATAGACCGCCTGGAGTACGAGTACGGCATCCTCCAGCAGGTCGAGGACTACAGGGCCGGCGCGCTGAAGACGTACACCCTCGACGAGGTCGGTGAGCTGCTTGGCCTGGACGATTGAGGTGTCCCACGCCGCCCTGAAGAAGCTCGGAAAGCTGGACAAGGCCGTGGCTAGGCGGATCAGGGACGAGCTGCGCGAGATCTCCGCGCTCGAAGACCCGCGGAGCCGCGGCAAGGCCCTGGTCGGCAACCTCGCCGGCCTCTGGCGCTACTGCGTCGGCGACTACCGTATCGTGTGCGACATCGAGGACGGCGTGCTGGTGGTCCTCGTCGTCGACGTGGACCAGCGCAAGAACGTCTACAGGCATCGAGGCTAACCTTACGGCCCCTGCGCTCTTCGCGCGGGGCAAGGATATTTGAATGCCGATGGCCTGAATGTGGGGTTGTGATATGTGTC
>JAGAWD010000053.1 GCA_017941585.1 Olsenella sp.
CACCCTCCTTGAACGTGGAGGGCCTTGCCAGGGTCAACTGACCGAAATCGGCTATGCCCACCCGCTTGGTAGCGGATGCGAAGAGCGGGCAAGTCCCCAGAGGTGGGAGGCTGCGGGCGGAAGGGAAGGACATGAGAACATACTGCAAGGAGGTGAACATCACCTCCGACGAGCATCTGGACTACGCATACGAGGAGTTCAGCAGGGGCAACCGGACGCGGGAGGAGTTCCGGGACTTCTTCCGCATCACGAAGGACAACCTCTTCGAGTGGGTGCGCTCGACGGTCGCAGACCGGAATCTCGTGCTCCCGCCGATCACGTACTTCTGGCGGGTCGAGCCTACGAACGGCAAGAAGCGCCTCATCGGCAGGGCAAGCGCGAAGCAGCAGTTCCTCGACTACGTTTGCGTGACAGCGCTCTCGGACCTGTTCGAGGCCAAGGTCGGATACCACCAGTGCGCGTCCGTCCGGGGCAAGGGACAGAAGCACGCGAGACGCTACATCCAGAAGTGGGTTCGCGACCCGAAGGAGACAGTCTACGCGAAGCTGGACATCACCAAGTACTACCCGAGCGTGGACCGCGACGTGCTCTTCCGCATGCTTGAGCGGGACGTGCGCAACGCCGACCTGGTTTGGCTCATCGAGGCGCTTGTCTCGACGCACAGGGTGGGGCTAAACATCGGAAGCTACCTGTCGCAATACCTTGCGAACTACTACCTCTCCGGCGCGTATGCCTACGCATGCTCCCTGTTCAGGGTGCGCAAGGGTCGCAGGGGACGCCCGGACAAGCGCGAGAAGCTGGTGGATCACGTGCTCACCTACATGGACGACTGGCTCCTCGTGGGGCATGACAAGGCGAACCTGAAGAGCGCCATCCGCAAGGTCGCGAAGTACCTGAAGAGCGTGCTGCACGTGTGCATCAAGCCCTGGAAGGTGTGTCACCTCGACTGCGAGCCTGTTGACATGTGCGGGTACGTCTTCAGGAGGACGAGGACCACGATCCGCGCGGGCATCTTCAGGCGCGCCCGCAGGGCGATCATGCGCGCGAGGAGGAGCAGGTGCGTCACCCCGCACATCGCCGCGAGGATCGTGTCGTATTGGGGATATTTCAAAGTAACGGCCTGCCGGTCGTTCAGGGACCGGCACCAACTGGGGGCGTTGGTGGCAGAGTGCCGGAGGGTGATCTCGGCCAGCGCCAAGAACGGAGGTTTCCATGGACAGGACCATCAGCTCGGAGCCGCTTGAGAGCTTCACCTACCAGCCGCAGGGCGACGGAACTGCCGTCGTTCACCTGCGCGACAACATCGGCCAAGACGTCTACGACAACCCCGATGGGGAGGGCACTGAGTTCTGGTACGCCGACGAGGTTGTCGTCACGACCGCGCTCCCGGAGGACGAGATCGAGGAGAACTTCGACCGGCTCTGGGTGCAGGCCGAGACCGCAGGAAAGTCCATCGAGGAGCGCATCGCCGAGATGGAGGAGACCCAGGACGCCATCCTTAGCGTCCTTCTCGGGGAGGAGTAAGCAATGAAGGCGAAGCTGTACGCGCGACAGATCCACCGTCGCATCATCACCATCCTCGACGTGCCCGAAGAGCACAGGGACGACGTAATGGCCCTGCTGTCCGACTCGGACCGCGAGCGAATGGAACGCCTGATAAACAACGGCGAGTAGTGTAATTGGCGCGGGTACGCGACCGGCCCCGTGCCGCTTTTGTATAATCGAGTTGATGTTCGACCGCTGGCGGGAGACCGCACAAAGGCAACGGTGATCGCGCGTCACGCAATGACCGTTGCCCTCTTCATGTGTCGAGCCGCCAATCCCAGATGAAACCTATCTCGATCCGGTGTCTCACCCGAGGGCCTGTTGGTGCTTAGGAGGTGATACATGGATGGACATTACACCGTACCTCGGCGTAATCGCCACCGTGGGCCTAGCCCTAGTTACGTTCTACGGTGCCGTGAGCACGCGGCTCGCGAGGTTGGAGACCAAGCTGGACGACCTCGTGGATGACGTGCAAAAGCACAACGGCGTCGTGGAACGCACCGCGATTCTCGAACGAGACCAGAAGGCGACGTGGAAGCAGATCGACTCCATGCGCCGAGAGATCCACGAGTTAGAGAGATAGGAGACTCTGATGAATATCAACTGGAAGGTGCGCATTCGCAACAAGAACTTCTGGATCACCATCGTGCCCGCGCTCATCATCGCGGTGCAGCTGTTCGCAAACATCTTCGGCGTGACGCTCGACTTCGGTGACCTCGGCAACCGCATCGTGGCGTTCATCAACGCGCTCTTCGTGGTCCTCGCGCTCATGGGGGTGGTGAACGACCCGACCACCGCGAGCCTCGCGGACTCCTCACGGGCGATGACCTATACCGAACCGAAAGAGGGCTGACATGGCAGACATGCGGGGGCTTGACATTTCGAGCTGGCAGGAGGGCATGGACGTTGCCGAGTGGGCCAACGCGCTCGGCCTCGCTTTCATCATCATCAAGGTCGGCGGCAACGAGGGCGGCAGATATGCCGATCGCTGCTTCGACGGCTTCTACCGACAGGCCAAGGCTTGCGGCCTGCATGTGGGCGCGTACTACTACACGACGAGCTGCGACTGCGATGCGGCGTTTGCGGACGCTGAGCACTGCCTGTCGCTGCTCGACGGCTACGACCTCGACATGCCGGTCTACATGGACGTCGAGGACGGACGGCAGTTCTCGCTGTCGGCACGCGAGCTGACCGACGTCATCAAGACGTTCTGCGACAGGGTGAACGCGGCTGGCAGGTATGCGGGCCTGTACACCGGTGGCAGCGCATGGCTCGGCAACATGTACCCCGACGAGCTGACGTGTTATGCCAACTGGATCGCGTGGTGGGCCGACTGGGGCAGTGTCGAGAACCTGCGCGGCAAGTGTGGCGACATCGGGATGTGGCAGGTCGGCGGCATTTCGCTCGACGGGCACATCGCGTATGGCGACGTCGCGGGGCATCAGGACTATGACCTCACCGACATAGCATACTGGGAGCGCATCGACGGTGGCAGTGACACCATCGCGCCCGTGCCTTCTCAGGGTGACGGCCCATCGCCGCAACAGCGTGTGCTCGACCTCATCAGGGGCGAGGTGGGATACGTTCCGAGCAACGGGAAGCACAACAAGTACGCCCAGTACCTCGACTCCCTTGGCGACGTCTACAACTACCCGAAGGACGGCTACGATTGGTGCGACATATTCGCCGATTACCCGTTCTATTACCTGTTCGGCAAGGATGCGGCGGTGAGGATGCTCAACCAACCGCTGGGCGGCTGCGGGGCGGGATGCTCCTTCTCGGCGGACTATTTTGCCGAGGTAGGCCGCTTCGACGATAAGCCCGAGGTCGCGGCACCGATATACTTCGGCGATCGTGGCAACGAGTACCATGTCGGCATGGTCGAAGGCTACGACGACGATTGCGTATACACGATCGAGGGCAACACGGGCTATTCCGAGGGTTACGCTGGCGGCGCGGTGATGAGGCGCACGTATTCGCGTGACGATTACCGCATCTCGGGCTACGGGCACCCGGATTGGAGCGTGGTCGGAGGCAGCTCGGAGCCGAGTGGCGGCAGTCACACACCGGCCCCGAGGAACAACCGCGACGGCGGCGAGCTGGATGTTGACGGCATCGGCGGCTATAACACCGTCGTTGACATGCAGCATGCCCTCGGTACCGTCGAAGACGGGACGATCTCGGGCCAGTACGGCGTAAACCGGGAGTACCTTTGGGGCTTCGATGCCGTCGATTTGAATGGCGGCGGCTCACAAATGGTGCAGGCGCTTCAGGCTAGGATCGGCGCGAGCGTTGACGGCATCTGGGGTTTCGAGACTAGCGTCAAGCTTCAGGAATACCTAATCGCAAAAGGTTATTCCTGTGGCGATTCCGGGGTGGACGGATACTTCGGCAGAGACTCCGTGCGGGCGCTTCAACGCTGCCTCAACGAGGGGAGGTTCTGATATGGCCGCACACTTCGCCAACGAATGGGAGCATCATCAAGACGGTAGGGACGCGGCTGCTGGTCGCGGGCTGCTTGCAATCACGCTCGTCCTCGTCGCGATCGGTTTGCTGGTCTCCCTTTCGGTCGGCTGCGCCAGGGCCAAAGACGCGAAGGCGGGAGTAGCCGACCGCGAACCCATGGATGGCTCTACAGCCGGTGCCAATGCCGTGACGCTCGAAGACCTCGGGTTGGACGGAGCGCGGGACGAGTATCTTGCGGGCGCTTGGTCGGTCACTGCCGAGGATTTGGCGCGCGAGTACGAGATGGGGCAGGCTTATCCTCTCAACGGCAAAGACACTCCGCTCACCAATGACACGACGTATGCCAAGGGTGGCGGTATGGTTGACATGATTACCTACGACTTGAAGACCAACGTGGAGATCCGCCATTACGGTCAACTTGAGCCGGACGGCACTGTGAGGTGGTACGCCGCCGAGACTGTCCTCGACGAGGAGGGAAAGCCCGTGGTGATGCCCCGTAACTAGGGGTATAATCACGGCAGATAAAAAGCCGTTCGACGGCTTTGCGAGGGGGTTTCCGCCTTGGTGGACGCCCCCTAGTTTATTATCGAACCGCTTGGTTCACGCTGTTCGGGAAGTTCGTATAAGGTAGTGTGTGCCCCACCATAAACATGCAGGCAAGCCGCAAGTCGGTTGGCCTGAGTACTTTTCAGGACCACTCGAATGAGCAAATCGGAATCCGTGGCCAAATTCTGAAAGGCAAGCTCGCGAACGGCTTCATAGCGGGATGTCGCGAGCAACTAGTAAGCAAGCGATATTCGAGCTGCGGCCAGTTTTGATTATGCAATCCACAGCTTCCGATAGATGTTGTATGTCGAGCGAACAATGCCGCCACCCTGCGTGGGTGGTAGGAAATCGAGCCGGTGTACCCGCGGTGGCGTGGGAGCCGGCTCGTCGCTTACCTGAAGCCAATTCGCTATCTTGAGAATTCAATATAATTATGAGATATAAATCATGTAATTGAACAGAGATTTGGATGCTTGGCTGCGAATGGGTTGAAAAGAAGGCGCAAACAAACTTTGCCAAGCATGGCAATGGTCAGTTTTTGGTTATGAAGCTTTATGCATAGACGAACGTAGCGCAAATGAGAGAGAGGGTACACGTGAACAAGCAAGGTTCGGCCATCGCGGGTGCAAAATCGGTTTCGTATAGAATCGGCGAAAACGCCATCGCTCACAGTACGGCTTTCGACGATGCCGACAACGGCATCGCCTGGGATGGCAAGGACGTCATCACGGTTAAGAACGCCGCCCTGGGCGAAATCAACGTCGAGGGCAGCGCCGAGATAAGGTTCCAAGGCGAGAGCGCCATCGAGCACATCATCCATTCGGACGGCGGTGACCTTTCCCTCGTGGGCGACGAATGCGCGCATGCCGCCCAGAGGCCGAAAGCTACCATCGGTTTGGAAGCGACCGGCGAAGACTCCGACAGTTGGGGTTATATTGCTTCCAGCAGGCATGATATCGACGAGAAAGGCCAGATCGTCGATTCCACTTACGGCAACATTATCGTAAAGGGCCTGACGGTCGTATTCTGCAGCAGGCTCAACGCGGTCGAGGGCCAGGACGTCGCGATTGAAAACAGCAAGCTCAGCGTCGATCGTGCCGCCGACGTGGCCCTGAACATCTTCGCTAACGGCAAGGCGGACATCGTCGGGTCGGTTGTCGATACCGGCACTGCCATCTGGAACGACAGCGTTGGTTTTGTGGGGTATATCTACTCAACGGGATTGATGACCATCGAAGAATCCGATGTGAGCGTGCGTCCTCCCGAAGGCTGGGCCGAAGCGGATGGCCGCGCATCCATGAGCGCGAGCTCGGCAACTGACGTCAAGCTGATTGGAATGGCCAACGGAGAAATCAGGCAAAAGGACGGCTACTCCTACATCGATACGGGAGATGGCGACAGTGTTTTCCTGAAGGCCGACGGCAAGTAGCGGCCTCGACGCGGAAGCCTGACATTCGGCGCTAAGCGGCTCTGCGCGCTTTTTGCGCAGCAGACGAAGTTTCGGAGGTATATGCCTTGGTGATTCTCGGGATAAGCTGCACAAACAGGACAACGCCGATTACTCCGATTAGGTAGGCGATTCCGCATCCGACAGAGACAATGGGCTCCGCATCTGCAACAGACAGGGCCGAGCCTGCTCCGGATGCCACGCTTGCCGCAACATCCCTACTGCTGACACGGAAGAGGTCACAAGTTCAAATCTTGTAACGCCCACCACGAAAGACGCAGGTAGACGGCTTAAACCGTCTGCCTGCTTTTATTTAGAACGCTAAACGGGGCACCAAATAGGACGCCAAAAACGGGAGTCTCGTCCTATGATCGCGAGGTGCTTGGAGACCCATGCGCAGGAACTTCCCTGCTCCAGAAGGACTAGCAACAAGTTCCAATTTGCGGAGGCATTGGTGCATCGCCTGCTTGCGGAACTGCGGAGCTTCGCTCAAATGATGCTGCCGATAGGCACCTGCCGTTAGGCATGGTGAAAAATGCCCCTGTGATAATATTGACTACACATTTATTTATGCATGAATTTATGCATGAGGGGGGGGGATTCCATGCGGGCAAGTCAAATCATCAAGAACGCGAAGATCTATACGGCGGACAAGGACCATCCGCAGGCATCGGCGCTCGTGGTGAAGGACGGCAAGTTCGCCTACGTGGGCGACGAGGCGGGCCTTGCGGACTTCGAGGGCGACACCACCGACCTTGGTGGCAGGTTCGTTATGCCCGGCATCATCGACAGCCACGTGCACGCGTCCTTTCCCGTTGGCTTTGAGTACTTGGATTTTGGGGAGAGCTTCATTTGCGACGGCAAGCAGGAGGCCTTGGACTTTATGGCAAACCATATCCATGGCAACCCCGGTTTGAAGCGCTATACCTTTATGCTTGACAAGAGGTACCTGAACGGAGAGGACCTCACCAAGGAGGAGCTCGACGCCATCTGCCCAGACGCCGAGCTCTTGCTCCGGGAGGCAGAAGGGCACAGCATCTGGGTCAACTCCAGGGTTCTCGCGCGCCACGGCATCACCGACGACACGCCCGACCCCGTACCGGGCCTCAGCTATTACGTACGTAAGGACGGGCACGTCACCGGAAACATATTCGAGGGCTCGGCGGAGATGCCCGTCATTCTCGGAGACGCCATAAATCTGAGCGACGAGCAGATTGACGCGGCGCTCCAGCGCTGGGTCGACTACTCCGTAAAGGTTGGTGTGGTCGGCGTCTTTGACTCCGGCATTCCTGGCTTTAACGAGTTCCATGAGCGAGTTTACCAGCGGTTGCGCGCGCTGGACGAGCAGGGCAAGCTGCCTATTTACGTTGACGGCTGCTACGTGGTCGCATCAGCGCGAGAGGTGGAGGATGGCCTGCGGGAGCTGAAGCGCTTCCGGCGCGAGTACGACACGGAGCACCTGAAGGTCCACACCCTCAAGATCTTCATGGACGGCACCCTCAAGATTCATACCGCCGCCATGGTCGATCCCTATGACGACACCCACACCACCGGGATCACCGCCTTTAGCAAGGAGGAGCTCGCGGAGCTTCTGGGACAGCTCAACGAGGCGGAGCTGGACGTCCACCTGCACACCGTCGGAGACGCCGCGTCTCGCACGGTGCTCGATGCCGTGGAGCTGGCCAAGAAGGAGCTGGGTGACAGCTACCACGTGCGGGTGACCTGCGCGCACCTCAAGATTCAGCACGACGCAGACCTCAACCGCTTTGCTCAGCTGGGCGTCTTTGCGAATTACACGCCCTGGTGGCATACGGAGCGTATGGATGACATGCTCCCCCTGTTTGGCAAGAAGCGCTCCGAGAACATGTACCGCTGCAAGACGCTCTGGGATTCGGGCGCGGTGGTGACCTGGTCGTGCGATAACATCTTCTTCGGCGATTTCGCCCCTTGGAACCCCTACCTCGGCATGGAGGTGGGGATGACGCGCTGCATCAGCGATAAGACAAACTTTTATGAGTTTGCTAGGTCCGCAGAATTCCCTCCCGCCAGCGAGAAGATGGGCGTCGAGGAGATGATACTGGGCTACACGATCAACGGGGCCATCCAGCTCGGCGTCGAGGGCAAAAAGGGCTCTATCGAGGTCGGCAAGGACGCGGACTTCCTCGTGTTCGACGACGACCTCCTCACGGCGGAGCCGGAGGGCTTCAGCCACAACAAGCCGAGCGAGGTGTACTTCTGCGGGAAGAAAGCGAACTGATACGAGCGTTTTCTGACGCGCGGAGGCGGCCGATGGCGCAAGGCGCGCATGGCAACGCGGACAGATGATGGGAGACAACGCGGATGGCGCAGGGGGCGGACGGGATCGTCTGCGGTAACATCCACACCGTCGACCAGGCGAACCCCAAGGCAAAGGCCGCGGCGATTGCGGACGGCAAGTTCGTCTACGTTGGCTACGAGGAAGGCGCCGGGGAGTTCGTTGGCGAGGGCACCGAGGAGAGGCGCTTCGAGGGCGGCATCGTCCTTCCGGTGCTGGGCACGATGGTCAGCGGAAATGGGTCTACGTCCGCCCTTAAATAGCACGTCTTCGGCATGTCTGCGACGGGGTCGGGCGAAGCGTCACGCCAATGATTACTGAAGCGAGGTGCTCTATGCAGGAGCAAGTAACATTAGACATGATACGCCAGGCGCGGGAAGCGATGGAGGGGATTGTGGAGCTCACCCCCGTTGTGACCTCTACCCGTGTTGGCAAAAACCTGTACATCAAATCCGAGAACCTGCAGAAGACGGGCTCCTTTAAGATCCGCGGCGCCTTCAACAAGATCCGCAACCTGTCGCCCGAGGAGGCGGCGAGGGGGGTTATCGCCTGCTCGGCGGGAAACCACGCCCAGGGCGTGGCGCTGTCCGCGACCCGCCTGGGCATTCGCTCCGTCATCTGCATGCCGGAAGGCGCGCCCATCCTGAAGGTGGAAGCCACCCGCAGCTACGGCGGCGAAGTCGTGCTGGTCCCGGGCAACTACGACGATGCGGCAGCGGAAGCCGCAAGGCTGGCCAAGGAGGAGGGCCTCACGTTCGCCCATCCCTTCGACGATCCGTTCGTGATCGCGGGGCAGGGCACGCTTGGCTTGGAGATCTTGGAGCAGGTGCCCGACGTGGAACAGATCGTGGTGCCCGTCGGCGGCGGCGGGCTCGCCAGCGGCGTCGCCGTGGCGGTTAAGTCCATGCGCCCCAACGTCAAGGTGATCGGCGTGCAGGCGCTGAACGTCCCCTCGATGTTCGTATCCGTGACAAACAGCGAGGTCACCACCATCAAGGACGGCCCCACCAATGCGGACGGCATCCATGTACTCACCCCGGGCAACCTGACCTTCGACCTGGTGAGCCGCTATGTGGACGATGTCGTGACGGTAACCGAAGACGAGATCGCGGCAGCCATCGTGGCGCTGCTGGAAGGCCCGAAGACCGTGGCGGAAGGCGCGGGCGCCTCCAGCGTGGCCGCCTACCTGTTCGGCAAGGTCGACACGTCGCTCAAGACCGTCGCCCTGGTCTCCGGCGGCAACGTGGACATCACCACCCTGGCCCGGATCATCATCAGGGGCATGCAGAAGACCGGGCGCATCGCAAGGCTAACCACGAAGTTCGTGGACAAGGCCGACAACCTAGCCAAGCTGGTACAGCTGGTGGCCGACGACGGTGCCAACGTGCTGGAGATCTATCACGAAAGGGAAGACGCGAAGACGGAGGTCAATTCCTGCACGGTTACCCTTACCCTGGAGACAAAAGACGCTGAACACATCCGAAAAATTTGCCACGATATGGTGGAGAGCGGATACCCCTTGCTCGATTGATTCAACACAATGGAAGGGAGTGTGCGGCAGGGGGTTTTGAGGGCGTTCAATTCGAGCAGAGGGCAAATCATGAAAAAGAGGGCAACGGCAGCACTTGTGGCACTGGTAATGATGATGGGCATCTTGCTAGCCGGATGCGGACAGGGGCAGACCACGGCGCGGGGAACGACGATTGGCATCATCGGCGCGATGGATGAAGAAGTGGCAGCACTGAAAGAAGCGGCTAAGATTACCAAGACGACGACGATTGCGGAAATGGATTTTTGCGAAGGGAAGCTTGGGGATAATAGAGTCGTCATCGTCCAGTGCGGAATGGGCAAGGTCAACGCGGGGATTTGCGCACACACCCTGATCAACGATTTCGGGTGCACGAAGATTGTTAACACAGGCGTTGCGGGATCTCTGGACAACCAGCTTGATATCGGGGATATCGTTGTATCGGTTGATGCCGTGCAGCACGACTTCGATGTGAAACCTATTGGCTTCCAAAAAGGGGAGATTCCCTACACGGGGCTTTACGCTTTTCCGGCAGATGAAGAAATGCGTGCCGTGGCGATAGAGGCGGCGGGCAAAGCCGCACCGGATATTCATGCGTACGAAGGCAGGGTATGTTCCGGAGACCAGTTTGTTGCCACTGAAGAGCAGAAGCAAGCAATCACATCGAACTTCGGCGGTATGTGCTGCGAGATGGAAGGTGCGGCGATTGCGCAGGCATGCTATCTGAACAACACCCCTTTCGTGGTGATTCGCGCGATCTCGGACAAGTCGGACGGATCACAGAGCATGGAGTATGAGACATTCAAAGCGGCGGCGGCTGCGAACTGCGCAAAAATCGTAGAGTATATGGTGGGCAGGTTGTAAGTTACCAAGAATCCAGTCGCGCGGATGCGACGTTTAGCCGCTGCGGATGCCGGTCAACCCCAATCGTTCAAGTAGTAACGAACGCTGTTCAAGAGGCTATCTTGGGCGCTTGACCTGGCGAAGAAGGCCA
>JAGAWD010000054.1 GCA_017941585.1 Olsenella sp.
CTCACAGCCACGGCGCCGCAGTAGCGCTTGCAGAGCTCCGCCTTCTCCGGCGTGAATGCGAACCCGCTCGTGGTGAAGTTGGGCACCAGTACGTTCTCGCGGCAGGTCTGGAGCAGCGCCTCGAACTCCTCGTGGCAGTCGGGGTCGCCGCGGCCGCCCAGCGCCAGCGGGTTGGTGCGGCCGCGGCACTGCTGGCAGATCCAGCGGAAGTCGTCGAGCGCCATGTTGGGCTGCTCCACCACGGGCCCGCTCTGGTAGCAGCCGATGCCCGCCAGCTGGCAGAGGCCGCTCCTTCCGTGGAGGCAGTGCCCCATCACGCCCACGTCGATGAGGTGCGGGAACGACGCCATGAACGGGTCCACGCCCGTGTCTCGTCCCTCGCCGTCCAGCACGCCCGTGCGCACGTAGGCGCCGGTCTCAGTGTCGAAGGCGCTGACGAAGCGGTACCTCTTGTCAACGATCCTGTAGCGCATGGGACTACCCTCCGAGAGACCAGAGCCGCCATCCCGAGCGATACTCCTCGGTGCCCGCTGCCCGGTCAGCCTCGAGGACCGCCTCGCAGAGAGAGGCCCTAGAACTCCTCGTCATCCTCGAACCAATAGTCAACATCAGTAGTGAAGTTAGCTCCGTCGAAGGATACCTTCCTGGTTTGCTTGCTGTACTCACCGCCATTGTCGATGCGAACGAGCTCTCCCTCATATGACACGCCCGATATAGCTCTGTTCAGCTGCTCGAAGAATGGGAGGACCTTGTCTTCGAACCCGGCTGGTGCCGTGCGCATTTCGTCCTCGTGTATCGAAAGCGTCCTCTCATCCCATTTACGCACCCATCCGAAAACGCGGAAGTCAGGTTCGGCTGGATTAATGTATTTAGGATGATCCCGGATGAACGAATCCATAAATGAAATCAGTTTCTCTTTTGATTTACTGTCAGGCGCATCGAACTTTATATGCACCTCTCGCCACTGCGACATCATGACCTCTTCTCTGTGGTACGGTTTACTCGCATCTACATACGAGACATATCATGCAGCACATCAGTATTCGTATTCCTCGTCCTCCTCGTCGTCGTAGCCATCCCATTCCTCGCGGGACCAGTCGCCCTCGTTGGACCAGAAGTCGAAAGAGAGCTTGGTCGTGAGCGACCATGGTTCGTTGGACGATTCGTTCTCGCACTCAATGCTCAACGCGTGCAGTTCCGAGAGATCCTCTATCTCTCGTATCGACTGCAGGAGGCGTTCGTAACCGTCACGGTTGCTCCAACCGGATAGAATCTGCATGTCGAGCGCCGTGGCGATTGTCTCTGCGACGTCTTCGCCAGTCTCCGCCACCTTGAGCTTCTGCCTCGCATCGGCTACCTTGCAAAGGTCCCCGTCGCTGCGCATCCACACTCGCTCGTTAACGGCCTCGCCCGAAATGATTACCGTGACGTACGAGCTGCTGCTTGAGTTCGTTACGAAGTCATCCCTTATCTTCATATCAATTTCCTTCATATCAGGCGCGACGGCCTGCAGATGCTCTCGGTAGAGTCGACCACCGCAGGCCACTCGCACTCCTACAACGCTTTCGCAACCACCTTTCCGTCCGCAATCCTGTACTTCGGGTTGCCTTCGCTGATAGTCAGCTCACAAGACGTTGAGTCGTACGAGAGGCCAGACTCGATCGTCTCTCCTGACCTCCTGCAACCCCCGCAGAGGACCTGCCAGCAGTCGTCGCTTACCTCTACAACGGATGATGGGATGGAAGCCGCCGTGAGCCTCGAGCCACCATACTGCGGTCTTGTGCACGCAAGTCTGTCAAGGCACCCCGCTTCAAGCCTCGATACCCCCTCAGGGACCGTAAGCCCAATGTCCGCCCCGTCATAACAGGAGATGAAGGACCGTCCGAGCACCTTGATCCCCACCGGGATTGAGGGATGCCCGCACGGTCGTAGGGGCTCAGAGTAGAGGGCTCCATCAGGGTGCGTGGCCGAAAGCTGCTCGTTCTTCGGTCGTGCATAGTAGGCGGAAAGGAGCCTTGGACCACCGTCGCAGCGCTCGATTAGGCACCCGTCGACAGAGTAGTACCTCTCGTTGTCCTCCTCCACATCGATGCGGACCGGCCCGTCATCGAAGCACGTGAAGCCCTGATATGGGAATCCGTGCGTGAAGGCGCATGCGCCTATCTCCGCGACGCTCGAGGGGATTGTCACGCTTCGGAGGCCCGTCATCGCGAAGGCCTCGCGGCCTATGACGCGGAGGGACAGCGGCAGGACCACTGAGGCTATGCAATGGCCCCTGAATGCGCCTTCGCAAATCACCTCGATGCCCTCCGGGACGACGACGTCCGCATCGTACAGCCCCGTACAGCCCAGAAGCCGCTTGCCGTCAGGCGAAAGAATCATGCCGTCGACGATGGTGCTGGCCTCCGGATCCTCGGCATAGAAGAGCTCGAGCCCGGCCGAGGCCTTCTTGGCGCTCCCCTTGATGCCTGTCACGCGGGCAAACACCCTGCCACCCACAAGCCCCCACTCTCGAGGGTGGCGGACCCTCTCCGCAAGGCTTCCCGAAGTCCTCCCCCCGTAGCCGATGCACCCAAGGTCAAATCCGCAGAACTCGGCGCGCACCAGATCGTCCACGTCCTCCACCAGCTCGAGGAAGTCCCCCGTCCTCAGCATCTCGAACCCAAGCCTGCAGTCGCTCCACTCTGCCGCCTCAACCACACTCTCCATCCTGACCACTCGAGCTGAGGGGGAGATGCGACGCAGGTCATCGACGCTGCCGCTGACCCTTTCGAGAAACTCACCGAGGACGCCATTGGAGGGGCGGGGCAGAGACCCCTCGGTGACGACCTTCGAGATGAGTTCCGAGTCCACTAGGTATTTCGCCGGGGAGCCCAGACCGCGTGAGGAAAGGTAGGACTTTATTGCCCCCGCATTCGACCTCCACTCCTGGTTGGCCTTCGAGAACTCGCTGGCGGTACGCGGCCGTACGGAGTGAGAGTACTTTTCCTTGAGGCTTGATAGCAGGCGCTCGACCCCAGAGTCATCTGCCATCTCTCGACTCGTCACCTGTCGACCTCCTTCGTCGCCCTCTCCCTGTCCACCGCCCGGTTGAAGCCGCCCACCTTGCTCTTGAGCGTCTTCACCAGCGCCTGGCCCTCGCGGGCGACCGCCTCGAAATCTGCGGTGGTCGCCCGCTGCTTCATGAGCTCGTGCACCAGCGGGTTGCGCCGGTCCTTCCACGCGCGAATCGCCGCGAGCAGCTCCGCAGGGAAGTACCTGCGCGCCAGGCCCCTCCTGTTCTCGCAGAGCTTCTCAAGCTTCGTGAGCTTGGACGTGATGGTCCCCTGCTTCTTGGGGTTAAACGCCCCCGCGTGCGTGAGCGCCGACTCCAAGCGGTCCTCGATGATGGCGTACTCGATGAAGACAGCCTCGAGGTAGAAGCCGCTCCGCAGCGCGCTCGTCAGCCTCCGCGACTGCGCGCGGTAGTTCTCGTACTTCTGCTGGTTGCCCGTAAGTCTGTCCATGTCCGATTGTCCTCTTCAGTTTTACGTGCCAGAAGCTCACTTCTCTACAAAAGGCTGAAGTCGCTCTCGAACTCCTCGACGTCTTTCGCCCGATTGAAGGTAAACGTGTAGTTGTTCATACTCGTGCAGTCAGCAACGTACTCGAAGAAGTCGTCGTCCGTGACCTCTTCTACATCGCAGCCCTTTTGCTCAGCTATGATTTGCTTGATCTTCATCAGGGACTCCGAGTCGTACATGCCTTGGTCGAACCTGGTCTCGCTGTCGCCGCCCCATCCCGTGTCAGAGACGCTCCAGAAGACCTCCTCCGTCGCCTCCTCTATCTCGTCGCGGTGCTCCGCAATAGCACGCACCAGCGGGGCGACGGGAATGCCCACAAGCTCCTTCATGCCGGCGCCACCGAGAACGCCCATCCTCTCATGCGATTCGTTCACAACGCCCCTGCACAAGACGGACAGGACATCACCAAGCGATTCGGGTACCTGCTCGTTGAAGATGTCGTACTCATCCCAGTCTCCCCACACCTCCTCGCGAGAGGAATCGGCATGCAGCCCCATGGATTGCAGGAACTCTCCCTGCCCGCGTTCCCTCACCGTCCTGTCGTAGTTCTCAAGCATCTCCGCGAGCGGCTTGCACTTGATGCTCAAATGACAGAAGCTGCTGCTGCTCGAGTTGGTTACGAAGTCTCCTCTAACCTTCATCTTGCTCCCCCTTCGGGCTTACAGCCAATCCAGATATTCTGAGGCCATGCTGAGCTCGTCTTCCGGTTTGCGCGGGAACTTGAAGGAATAAGCGAACCCCCTGCCCTTCCCGTCATAGCGGAATGCGAGCTCGTCGAAATCCTCGTCGACCGCCGCATCGCCGTGCTCTTGCGCATCTGATTCAGAACCGCTCGTCATCTGTTCCACTGGCAAGGCATATGCGTATCGGCCCTTGACCGAGTAACGCGGATTGCCCTTTGCGATGCGAAGCCTCGAGGACGGGTCGAGCTCAAGTGGCCCTTCGGGCATATCCACGACGCCGTCGACATATGGCCCGCTGTCCCAGCCGCAGAGTTCCAGCCAAGAGTAGTCGTCGATATCGACGAGCGACGCGGGTAGCTCCGCTCGCTCCATGCCGAATTCAGCGAAACAATCAGCCTCGATGCGCTTCACGCCTTCGGGGACCTTAACGCGAGGCCAAACAAAGCGGTAGGCCGTAAAGCATCCCGGACCGAGCACATTGACTCCCTTGGGCACGGTGATAGTACACGACTCTCCCCTCGGTCGCTTGTAGTAACACGATAGAAGCCTTCTGGTATCACCATCCAGCTCGACCAGGCTACCCTTCAGTGACACATAGCGAGGATTGCCCTCCTCCACGTCAATGTAGACGGGGCCATCGTAAGAGCGGTACGAGAAGCCAGGGGATCCGTATGCATGCGAAAACGCGGCGGCTCCTATGTAAGTGACGCCGGCAGGAATGAGCACCTTCTCCAGCCCCGTCTTGCAAAAGGCCCGCGCTCCGATAGACCGCAGCGTGGAAGGAAGTGATACCGCGCCAATCTCCACCGCTTCGAAAGCCCCACTCTCTATGGCCTCAATTCCCTCAGAGATGACGACCCTGCCCGGTAGCTTCATGACGACGCAATCGAGAATGGCCTTCCCGTCAGCCGACATCAGCATCCCCTGGGAGATCGTACTTGCTGACGCATCTTCGGCATAGTACACATGGAGCTGAAGGGAGGCGTCGTTCTTGCCACCAGAGATTCCGGACACTAATGCATACACGCCCCTACCCGTGAGGCCCCATTCAGAAGGATGGCACACCTTCGAGGCGAGCTCTCGACCTGCCCCGTTTTCAAACCAGACTCTCCCAAGATCGTGCTCACAGAACCGGGCGGTCAAACAGGCTCCGTCAGACACCAGCTCGATAGGGTCGTCGAGCCTAAGCATCTCGTAGTACTTGTAAGCATCGTGCTCTCTTTTTATCTCGATGCTGGCATTCATCTCGACGAGCTTCGCACTAGGAGATGACGCGAGAAGCTCATGCGGGTCGGCTGAGACTCTCTCTGTAAACGCCTTGAGCACCATAGTGCTCGGCCTAGGAAGGGACTCCTCCCACGAGAGCCTCGACACCAGCTGCTCGCTTGCAAGGAATTTGCTGGGAGTGCCAAGACCATGCGCCGAGAGGTACCTCGTGATAGCTTTTATATTGGACTTCCACTCAGGATTGGACTCACCAAAATCGCCCGTAGTCCTGGGACGGGTCGCATGAGCGTACTTCTCCCGCAGCCGATCTATCAGGGCCTCAATCTCGCTTTCAAGAAGATCAGGCTCACGCTTAGGTCCAGGCGTGCTGCCCGCAATGATGCCACGCTCTTTGAGGAGCACTCCTGGAGTCTTGCCGTAATACTCCTTGCTCCATGTACTGATGGAGGAGAAAAGCTTGCCCCATTCTGGGTGCAGGAGCTCCTCAACGGCGCGGAGGTCTTTGAGCATCAAGGGCTTGTCATCTCGCTGTGAGTAGGCGCTCTCCAACTCTGCAAGGAAGGCATCGGTATCTGCGCGCGACACAGACTTGCCGCCCACGATTCCGTGCGCCGAGAGAACCTTGGCAAACGTCATGCCGAAGACGGCTCGCGACTGGTTCGCAACGCTCTTAAACTTGCCTGCAAGGTCTGGGTTCTCAGCACGAACAGTGTCGATGTCTGGCGCAGGATTGCGGCCCTCGTAACGCCGCGCGAGCTCGTCAACAATGGCGATCGGGTCGACGGTCTTTGGCGCCCCGCCCTTGGAGCCATAATCAGACACCTCGTAGCCGTAGTCACGCAGCAGGTCCGCCCAAGACTCGTAGCCCAGCATCTGGGCCTGCCTGCTCAGGTTGTCCTTCGTCTTGCCGTGCAGTTTTGCGAAGCCCGTCACCACTCGGTCGGGGTACCATTCGTCAATCTTCTCAAAGTAACTGCCGAGTTTGCCAGTCACGCTCGAGACGATGGCTTCCACGGCGTCCTCCGGCGCGATGCGATGCCCGACAGGATTCTTCGCCGCCCTCCTGTCCAGCTCGATATCGAAGCCCTCGTTGTGGAGCAGTTCCACGAAGGACGCGTATCCCATGTCTGACGCCAGCGAGCCAAGTCGGCTGCAGAAGTTACCGTGCTCCCTCTTCAGCTCTTCCGACGTTAAGGCCCCCTCCGGATACCAACCCTTTACCTCGGCAAGCATGGACGCTAGCTGTTCGCTGCAGCGGGCCACCATCCTATCCCGCCGATCGTCAGTCAACTCTGGATGCTCCATGACGACCCCCTCCTAGTATCGATTCCTTGCGAAAGTGGCAATGTCTACTCCCAGCTTCTTTGCAATTGCGCACAAATCCTCACCATCGGCATCCTCAATCTCCACGACATCCACCTGCGCAGCGCCCATACCCGCAAACACAGCCGTGCCGCACAAGTCGATCAGGTACGACCTCAGCTCCTCGATGTCAATCCCCACAGAGCAATCCCTTCACACACAAATCAGCCGAGTTGGGCTTCGGCTCCCGCCTTTGCCAGAATCGCATCCCTGTTCTCCCTCAGGCTGCCCTCGAGGGCATCGAGGAGGTCTGCCTTGCCTCCTTTGACCGAAGACACCACGAGTTCAATCAGAGCCTCATCGTCAACCGCCGACAAATCGGCGAGGCGCCTCACCGACTCGACAAACTTAGTTCTGTTGCCACCCCACAGTGACCCAGAGGTACCTCTGGAGGCCGTCCACGAGCCAACTGACGAGTAGTCATTCAGTCCGTTATGGCTGTACTCCTTACGCCTGCGTGCGGACTCTGTTTCGTTGTCCTGCTTAACGAATCCCGGGGCTAGCTCGCCCCTGAAGTCGGCCCCGTGCTCCAGCAGGGCCTGCGCCACGTCCACCTTTCCGTGGAGCAATGCCCCCATCAGTGCGTTGGTCTTGAACTCGAAGTCTCCGAATATTGCGAAGAGACGCTCAACGGCTGATGCATCGCAGTTCACCGACGCCTTTTCGAGAAGACGCACCGCATCAACCGGGTTGATTCTTCCTGACACCGGCCCAAGAGAGTCGATTGAGGTTGTACGGCCCCAAGTCAGCGATTCTTCGACTTCGCGGACGACCTGTTTGGGGGTGGGCGTCTTTACCCTCGGAGCCTTCTCCCCAGCTCGACTTTGCTCACCTCGCTTTTTCGATACGCCGAGGTCTTTCGCCAGCCCATCGAGATAAGCGACCATCTCGGAGCTTGCATTTCTCGTCCGTGCATATGCAACCAGCTCAACAACACTCGACTTCTTAATCAGAGACATTGATTCCAGTAGTCTCGTCGCCTCCGCAGTCTCGCTCTCAACCAGCAGCCTCGCCGAGTCCTTCGCATAGCGCCGCACGTAGGCCTCGAAGACTCCCTTGCGTTCCGGGTCCAAGTCAACCTGCCACATCAGCCTGTCAAGGGCAGTCTTGAGCTTGACCGCCTTGTTTGGGAGTGACTCAAATAGCCCATCGACGTTTACGAACTTGAACGTCGCACAAGGGCCCCATGACGAAACGTACGTGCATGCAACAGGCCGCTTTGTACTGCCGACTGGCATGAAGACGCGGAATTTGACTTCGTCGGTCTCCGCCGAGCGCACTTCGACCTCAAAGTCACGGAGCAGCGAATTGGGGCCGGCAGCGCATAGAAGGTAATCGGGATGAGGCCTGATGCCCAGCCAGCCGACCGTTGCGTCGGTGACTCCGTTTGCACGATCGAGATGGTAACTGGCGCTCTGGTTTATCGTGTCATACACGATGACCCTATCAGCACCATAGAACGCCCCATACCCAATCTCCTCGACACCCTTGGGAACTACCACGCATCGCGGCCCGGCAAAGCACACCTTGCCGTGCTCCGTATAGATTCTCCCCACGGCAAACGCACGGTCGCCTATCCGTCGCAGAGTAGACGGTAGCGTGACGCTCGTTGCGCCAGTGCCATCGAAAGCGTCGGCGGCAACCTCGACAATCCCCTCCGGAATAACAATCGCATCGCCATCGACAAAGGGCTTCCCGTCTGTGATTATCTCCTCGGAGCAGTTCATTTCGCGATTCCTCTCATTCCCAATGCGGTAGCACCTAGGGCAGCTGATTGCAATGTGACTTGCAGGCCTATTTGCTCTGAGAAATGCTCAACCTCCGCGCAAAGGCGAGGTCCACGTACCTTCGGACGAGAGGTCCGGGCGGCGTCGCGCTTTCCTCGGCGTCCGTGTAGAACCCCTCAATCTCGTCAAGCAGCGCCTTCAGCTCCAGGTCCTCCGCAAGATCTCCGAGGCCACCCGCAAGGTACTCCCCGAACGTCAGCTCGATTTCGCCAACCCAGCGCGGGTCCTCCGCGTAGCGCCTGTCGGGGTCCAGCCCCGCGCGCGCCTCATCCAGCAGCTCTGCAACCCTGCGGGCCACGGGGCCATCGGCGTCCAAGTAGGCTGGCACATTCAGGTCGTCCACGGCAATCACCCTCCCGAACTCGTCGAGGAACGCCACCCGAGTTGAAAGCGACCCCTCACGCACAGTTTGCTCCCACCCTAGGACACAAATCGGGTTCTGTCCTTGCGCACGCAC
>JAGAWD010000055.1 GCA_017941585.1 Olsenella sp.
CGGGCCTTCTCGGCCAAGTCGTCAGTATCCACCTTCTCAAGGATCGGGCCCGCTGCTTCAAGCAGTTCGGATGCCACGGACACCACGGTGACGGCCGCACCCAAGAGGTCTGCGGCGTTCTTGCCATTTTTCGTCATCTTGCTGACGAACTTCGCAAAGCCTGACATCCTTGGCATACAAACCCTCCCGCAGTCGCGGCCGTCGAGTACTTCTTGCTGGTTGACCGAATGTTGGTTGAGCGAATTTTAGCGCAGGCATTGCGCGCCCCTCTTCCATACGGGCAGCGGCACGGCCCTCAAAAAACGGTGTCGAGACCCTAAGGGAACCCTCTTCCATGCGGGCGGCGGCAAGGGCCGCGCGGGTCAGGCGCGAGGCTAGGCACGCGACGAAAAGCGGAGGTGGGTGCACTTTTTCTCCCCCCGCCTCCGCTCATGGGGTGTATTCGAATATCTCGTTTCGGAATACATCCGTTGCCTCCATATCCCGTTTTAGAATATGTGGTCACCCTCGCTTATCCTAGATAAGGATATCGACGCACCCCCCTCGCAAATGGAAACGCGGAACTGATCCGCGAGCCAGAAAGAGGAAGTATGGCAATCATAAAAGGAGAGAGCTTCAAAGATGCCTTCGAGGGACCTCGCGCCCCGAGGTGATTTTCGTTAACTATGTTATGGACCTTTGCGAGGCGGTGCACTCCGCCATGAGTGGGAGCGGGATGACCCAGGAGGAGCTGGCAGAAAGGCTGGGCAAGAAGCCGAGCCAAATCACGAGAATTCTGTCAGGCGAGGCAAACGTCACGCTCCGCACTCTCGCCGAACTGGACTCGGTGTTTGGCTTGGGCTTGGAGCTCCGCCCACACAAGCAAGCATAGACCGCAAGACGAGAGCCTTGAGGCCGGTTCGTCTTCCCCGAGATCACTGCTTTCCTTGATGAGAACATCGAGGCTTCGCGACGCTCGTATCCACGCGATGCACTTTCGGACAGACGAGACCCCTCATTGACCGAACCGCTAGAGCCACTTTTTAGTTACTTTCGCATTGCATAATGCCAGATCAAGCATATTGACACCCTTGAATTGAGAATCGTAGACTTATTCACGAGTGATACGCGCGCTGTCTCGACTTGAGCTGCGTGCAAAAGGGGCCGTCAGTTTGCCGCAAGGCTTTCTGGCGGTCTCTTTGTTTTCAGGAGGACGACGTGAAACGCTGTAACCCCTAGCCCTTTAAAACCGTTGAGGAAATCCAGCCTATCCGTTGAAACACAAGCGTCCTCAGAGCGCATTTGCCGCATGGCTGAATTGCCACATGGCCGGCAGCGAGTACCTACTCGACAGCACACCGGGACCTTCCGACACGAACATGCGCGTACCCGCAGGGACGCATCAGCGGGGCGCGCCGGCGGGGTGCACCTGTGGGTACGAGTACTCGTTGCCCGGCAATCTACCCGGGCGTCCACCGCACATGCTACGCTGTGCATGGTGGCGGGCGCGACGGGAGGGGGCCATCATGAAGCACTCGGTAAAGGTGACGGTGTTAGACAAGAAGCTCTTCCCGGAGCTGCAGCAAGAGTACCTGGCGGACCCAAAGAGCGGCGCGTGCCCCTGCTTCGAGGTGGGCGACGAGTTCCTCTTCGAGCGGGCGGACGGGCGCGACGACTTCTGGCACTTCGGGCAGGACCGCGACCCGAAGTTCCCCTGCGCCGAGGCGTGGGACGCCATCAGCCGCTACATCTACACCGGCCTGCAGGGCGGCTCGATCATGACGGGTTGGACGAGAGACGAGCGCACCATGATCGCCTGCTGCAACGACGGCACCCGACCCGTCATCTTCAAGATCGAGCGCTTCGACGAGCCGGAAGACGAGCGGGAACGTGCCTGGCTTGCCTCGCGCGACTTCACCCACGGGCAGGACGACGCCTACACGGGAGCGTGAGCGACTGGCACCACGCGCGGCAGGGCCTTGTGACACGAGATTGCGAAACGTGTGTTCACGCAACACCCTGTCGAAGGAACAGGGCGCGCATATCTTCGAAACGCGAACCTGAGTCATTCCAATCATCGCCGGCTTCTCATCGCCCGCTTCTCCGCGGCCTCCTTATCAAAAATACTACGCATCCTTATTCCAACATGAGCCTTCCAAAACCGAGAAGAGGCCGACTGCGCAACGCATTGCTCACTCCCCAGATCGTCCGAGCGATCTTTGTCGTCTGTACCACCTTTGCGTAGGACCCGCTTTATCTCCGCAACGTATCCTTTCGCGCGGTGCGGCGGGACCGCTACGCCACCGCGCCGACCTCTCACCTCTCGCCCCTCTTCTCGTTTCTGTTCTCATGTCACTCAGGAGTGAGAGTGGAAATGGGATGAGAAGACAAGGTTGGGAAGCGATTCCCATGACGCACCGTCTGCGTCAGACATGCCACTGACGTGCGGTTTGTCGCCGTCGAAAGGCATATTCGCACCTGGCTCGTTCTCTCGTTTTCTTATCTCACTTTCTTGTCTCATTTTCTTGTCTCATCACTGACATGATGAGACAAGAACCACCCACGTGCGCGCGAATGCACGTTAGTACAGCGGGGTGGGCCCTATGCCCCGCCCAATTGGGAAAAGCGTGCATGAAACTGCTCTTCGTGCGACGTGTCGGCAGGCTCGATACATGAAACTGCCCTTCGTGCGACGTGTTTTCTGACTTGTAGGACAAGCGCTCTGACAATCCTGCATAAGTTCCGGCGTCCTCCCTGTTTTTGAGCAAAGATTATGCAGAACAAAAATGAAACTAGTGTATTGGGTCGGTTTTCGCGTCGCTCGAAAGCGAGTTTCGTGCAGAATGGATCGAAGCACGTCGCATGAGCGGCCGTTTCGTGCACGGAAGCCGGAGTGCGTCCGCTACGCAGGATCCTTCTCGAACGTCAGCCAGTTGTGGGAGAACGGCCACGGCATCCCAATGGTTGTTTTGGCCTCGGCCATGCTGGCTTCCTTCCGTTCGGTCTGGCGTCTTCGACTAATCATACGCCGCCCGGCTAGCACCCGCGCGTCCCCCCACGCCACAAGCCACGAACCGCGTGCCCCCGCGTGCCCCGTGCCTTGCGCCTCGCGCGTCGCCATGCGTCTTGGTAGATCAGAGCCGACCGTGGCAGAGCCACGCAGCGTCAATCGCAAGGATAGTAGCGCGCCCCCGCGCCATGGCCACGAAGCTTGAGCCTGCCCTCCTCCGCAAGGCTCCTCAACAAGCTGTATGCTTGCTTGCCATTAACGTGAAGCAGCTCCACGACATCGCGGTTTGCGACGGACCCTTGTTCCCGTGCGAGCTTGATGACAAGTTCCGCGTGGCGAATTGCATCGATATCAGACTGCAGGGCATGTGCCTTGGCGTCACCCTTGCGCGCATAGACACGAGCCCCAAGGATGTAGGTCCTGCCGCGACCATTCCCCACCGCCTCGACGATGCCCGCCTCGACAAGCGACTCAACTGTCGCCCGCACGACGCTGTCGGACATGTGGAGCGCGTCGGCAAGCTCGTGAACGGATGCCCTGCGCTGCTGCTTGAGCACGTCAAGCACCATCATCGAGCGGAGCGAGAGGGGGCTTCCGTTTCTCTGCCGCTCCTCCTCGAGAAGCTCCATGAACGACTCGTCGGGTGCACTCCTGGGGATGAAGAGCCGGACGCCGGCGCTGTTCGACTCCGACCAGTCCGGAAGCGGTCGTCCGTAAGAGAGGGAGCCCTCGTATATCCTGTCGACGCCACGGCCCGTGCTTTCGGCGAGCCCGATTCGCTTGAGCGCGTCCATGAGGCGCGGGTTTCTCCCATGGGGCTCTACGGTGAGCAGGTTCTCTATGGTCACGCCCTCGATGAAGCCTCCGGGATTGGAGATGGTCATGCCCTCGTCCGTCAGCTGCACGAGCACGCGCCCGAGCCTCGAATAGTCGCGATGCCCGAAGGCATTAACGACGGCTTCACGGAATGCCCGTCGGTCAAACTCGGGAACAGACGAACGGAAGAGACCTTGAACGTATTCCCGCTCAGGATTCCAGGCCTCCAACATAAGATCCATCTGCTCGACAACATAGAGGAGCGGTTGTCCAAACTCTTGGTTCACGCGCACGTCAGTGCCCTCGAGAACCTGAAACGCCGCCGAGTGGGTCGGTAGGACGGCGTCGAGGGCGTCGCATCTCCCCAAAAGCAGCATGCCCGCCACATTGGGAACCGTCTCGCCATCCGATTTGGACACGAGCCGCAGTGCCCGGAGAAGCTCTTCGTCATCCAACTCGAGCAGAGCCCTGTCAGCATTTCTGCTGCGCGCCACGATGCCACGCAGGCGGGAGAGTTCATTAGGGTCAATGTCGGCCATCGTCGTGCCCGTCGCGGGCAGCGCCGAATAGTCGAGCTTGTCGAGAGAGGAGAGACGCGTAGCTATCTCGTGGGGATACATCGGCACGCTTTCCGGCGTCCCGTCCGCCTTCATCCGACGACGGGTAATTCTTCCCGATGACGTGGCCACGACGCTGCTGGAACGTGGAACCTCTATGTCTATCACCATAAGGCCCCTTTCGCCTGCCATCACGCTGACACGCACTGGAAGCGGCGGGACCGTGCTGTTTGAGATGAATGCGGCGAGGCGCGTTGTATCACGATGCTTCTCGCATACTCCCGTAGGCGTTCCGTCATCCTCGACGCCGAGGTACAGATGACCACCATCGGTGTTGGCAAGGGCAACTACACTACCGAGAATGACCTCGTCAGCAATACCGTTCTTGTCACTCTTGAACTCGATCCCGATGGTCTCTTTACTCGGAATGTCCATATGCGCCTTCCACCCTGTTGCCTATTCTGGCCCGAATAATACCATCTAATTAGAATTGAATCCAATTAAATAGAATCTGTTTCTATTTATTGTTCCAATTATTCTTATTCAGCTCAATCAGAACGATAAGCAGCATATATTTCCCATTAGTCCTTGTGACCAAAGAAGAAAAGGTCGCCCGAACCAATCTCTAGATCTCGTCAATTACCGCAAAATAGAATTGGAAATAGAACGTCTTCCAATTAATTGGAATTGCTTCTATTTATTGTTCCATTTCTTCCAATTGCGTCGTTGTGTGCCGACAACACAGACTGCGCCCCATGCCGAGCAACGAGCACAAAGCCAGGCCGAACGTCGGTGGTCAGTGCCTGGCGCCCTCCCACTCGTCTCGCAGCATGCCGTACACGCACGTGTCCGCGCCGCCCGCACCAACCACGCCCGCAGTGCTGACCGTGCCACCCGTGCCCGCCGTGCCTCCCGTGCCCGCCTGACGAAGCGTTCCCTCGTACGTCATGCCACACCTTCTCATGACCCTGCCGGAGCGCTCGTTGGCAACGCTGTGCCTCGCCTCGATGCGGCGGGCGCCCACCTCGCCGAAGAGGAAGTCGATCACCGCGCCGAGCGCCTCGCTCATGATGCCCTTCCCCCACCAGGGCGCACCGAGCGCGTAGCCCACCTCAAAAGCTGCCGCCTCCTCACTTGTCACCGTGGCGGTGATGGAGCCGATGGGGCCGATGGAGCCGTTGGGGCCGATGCCTCCGGCAGACGCACCGGCTGCAGTAGTCCCGTCGGCCCCGACAGGCTCGATAACCCCAACGGGCTCGATGGCCCAGAGGTAGACATCCGACCTGTCGTAGTCGGCAGCCCACTGCCTCAAAAGCTCGGCCGTAGCCTCGACGCTCGCGTGCGGTGGCCACGTGAGGTACCTCGTGACCTTCTCGTCTGCCGCCCAGTTCTCGAACATCGCGGCGGCGTCAGCGACCGAAAAGCGCCTGAGCGCGAGGCGTTCCGTTTCAAGGCGCACCGTTCCCCTGTGGTCCATCCCAACCTCCCGCGCGCAAGCGACGCACAATCTTCGCAATCACATCACGCGAGCGACACCTATCGCCACCACCTGTGCCGCCGACCATCTTCACCTGTGGCCGCAATGAGAACGTGATGGCTTTGCACTCTAGCTCAGAACCAGATTGCACCGATTTTGTCCCTCGGAAAGAAAATGACCCGAAAACGAAACCGACTCAGAAAACGGCACCCGGCGGCAATCCCACCTCGTGCAAAGCGCCGCTTGACGGTCTTCTCGCACGCGTTCTCCTCGCGTAAAACGGCGGTCGGCGGCCGTCTCGCGTAAAACGTCGGTTAATGATTGGGTGCTGCCGGTGGCGATCCAGCGGCAGACGCTATCATTCCACAATTGGATGCCGAGGCTACCATGCTACACGGCACTGCCGCTACCAGCCAAACGCTAGGGAGAAAACATGAAGCTACGCCAGATTGGCACGGCAATCGCCGGCGCCGCACTCGCCCTCTCGCTCGTCGCCTGCGGCGGGAGCCCCGCCGCGACGGGCACCTCGTCGAACGGGAGCACGGTCTACAAGATCGCCACCGACACCACCTTCGCACCCTTCGAGTATGCCGAGGCGAACGGAAACTACGCGGGTATCGACATCGAGCTCCTCGACGCCATCGCCAAGGACCAGGGCTTCGAGTACAAGCTTGACCCGGTGGGATTTGACGCCGCCCTGCAGAACGTGCAGTCCGGCCAAGCCGACGGCGTCATCGCCGGCATGAGCATCACCGACAAGCGCAAGCAGGTGTTCGACTTCTCCGAGCCCTACTACAATGCCACCGTGTGCGCGGCCGCCAAGTCTGACGGCGACGTCAAGTCGCTCGACGACCTCAGAGGCAAGAACGTCGCCATCAAGACCGGCACCATGAGCGCAAGCTGGGCGCAGAGCCTCGCCGAGCAGTACGGCTTCACCACGACCACCTTCGACACCTCCGACGTCATGTACCAAGACGTCCTGGCCGGTAACTCTGTCGCCTGCTTCGAGGACACGCCCGTCATGAGTTACGCAATCACCAATGGCGGCGTCGCGCTTCACATCATCGCCGAGTCCGAGGAGACGAGCGAGTTCGCCGCCCCCTATGGCTTCGCCGTGAACAAGGGCACCAACCCTGACCTCATCAAGAAGTTCAACGACGGGCTCGCCAACGTCAAGAAGGACGGCACCTACGACAAGATTATCTCCAAGTACGTGAAGACGAACGCATAGCCTGGTCCGTTTCCGGGGGGCGCGGCACGGCGCCCCCCGGAGGCTGCACGAAGCCGCTTTGTACTCGCAAAGCGGCTTCGCGCCGTCTCGGGCCCTGGCCCAAGGCACCCGGGCCACCGCACTTCCACTTCGAGACCCGAGGGGTCGCCCCTCGGGAGCCCGGACAGAAAAGGAACGAACATGGACTTCTTCGCACTGCTGCAGGAATCGATGCCGCTTCTCCTTCAGGGACTCGGCCTGACACTCCAGCTCTCCGCCCTGTCGCTCGCAATCGCGATGGTACTCGGCATCCTCGCGTCGCTCATGGGCATGTCGAAAAACCCGGTGCTGCGCGCCATCAACAAGACCTACGTCGCCATCATCCGAGGAACGCCCCTGCTCGTGCAGGGTTTCTTCATCTACTTTGGCCTCACCGGCGTGATCGGCATCCGCATCTCGGCGTTCGCGGCGGGCACCATCGCCCTCTCGCTCAACGCCGGCGGGTACCTCTCCGAGATCTTCCGCGGCGGCATCCAGGCCGTCGACCCCGGCCAGCGCGAGGCTGCGCGCTCGCTCGGCCTCTCCGCGCACCAGACCACGTGGCGCATCATCATCCCGCAGGCGATCCGCATCTGCATCCCCTCGGTCGTCAACCAGTGGTGCATCACGATCAAGGACACGTCGATCATCAGCGTAATCGGCCTCGCCGAGCTCACCAAGATGGGCCAGCAGATCATCGCCCGCACCTATCAGTCCTTCCAGGTCTGGATCATCGTCGGCGTGATGTACTTCATCGTGATCTGGCTGCTCACCCTACTTGCCCGCGTCATCGAGAGGAAGGTGTCCCTTGGCTAAGGTAGAGATTCGGGACCTCCACAAGTCCTTTGGCGACAACGAGGTCCTGCGCGGCATCGACTGCGACATCGAGGCCGGCGAGGTCGTGTGTGTGATCGGGCCCTCCGGCTCGGGCAAGTCCACGTTCCTGCGCTGCATCAACTGCCTCGAGGAACCCACGAAGGGCACCGTGCGCGTGGACGGTCACCTCATGCAGGAGAGTGCCAGGAACATCGACGAGCTACGCGAGGACGTGGGCATGGTGTTCCAGCACTTCAACCTCTTTCCACACCTCAGCGTGATGGAGAACCTCACCATCGCTCCGACCCTGCGCAACAAGGCGTCGAAGGAGGAGGCCGAAGCGCTCGGCCGCGAGCTTCTCGAGCGCGTGGGGCTCGCCGACAAGGCCGACGCCATGCCCCGCAGCCTCTCCGGCGGCCAGAAGCAGC
>JAGAWD010000056.1 GCA_017941585.1 Olsenella sp.
ACCACCTGGAATCATCTGCGGTTTCGTCGCAAACGCGCAGCTCATCGTGGGTGCTCTCTTCGGCGCTCGGAGCCGGTGCCTCGTCCGAGTTTTCGACAATTGCCTGTTCGTCGCAGGTGGTCATTTTTGACCACCTTGATTCAACTGGGGTTTCGTCAGCGCGTGACGCCCCAGTCGAGGGCGACTCGGCGGTCTCGGGCAAAGGAGCTTCCGAGTTTTCGACAATTGCCTGTTCGTCGCAGGTGGTCAAATCTGACCACCTGTCCCCACCTGCGCGTTTGCGTTGACGCCTCGTGGGGCCCGCGGGAGCCGGGTAGGTGAGCTCCGCGAGCCTCTCCGGGTCGATCGTCACGTACATCACGGTAGGCGCCACGCCCGCGCCCGTGCGCATCGCCTGCGAGACGCGCCTCACGACGCCGAGCCCCTCGAGCCTGGCGAAGGCGCGGCGCATGGTCACGTGGGAGCAGCCGAAGCGGTCCTCCAGGCGGGCGTAGTCGAGGGGGAGCATGTCCCCCCTGAAGCGCTTGCTCCACACCTCGCGCCCCTCCTCGTCGCGCGAGCGCTGGGGACGGTATCGGTACACGATCTCCGCGAGGAGGTTCATCCCCACGAGGTCGGGTCGCCCCCTCTCGTCGCGCATCGTCTCGAACCACGCGGTGGGGATCACGTTGCCCGTGAAGTCCATCCTGCCGAGGGCGTCCACCACGCGGTTGCCGGTCCTGCGGCCCGTGGCGCCCGTGCGTCCGCCCGCCATGTCGTCACCTGCCCTCTCCATCAGTCCTGCTCCAATCTACTCTGCATGCCCCTTGCGAGCAGCACGTACCATGTGTCCCCGATCTCCCCGTCGGTGATCTCCCTGAGCTCCTCGGGGCCCTTGATGACCGACCACCAGGAGTCGTAGCCCCACGTGACGCTGTGCGTCTCGGGAATGACGATGAGCGGGTTGTGCAGCGACTGCGCGACCCTCAGCGTCTCCCTCTCTCGGTCGTACGACACGGTTATGCCGGTCGGCGCGTCCGCCACGATCACGCCGAGGTAGGTCCTGCCGCCGTACTCCTCGCCGCATGGCCTCACCCGCACGAGGTCCCCGTGCCTGGCCCCGATGGGCTTGTCGTAGGAGAGGTCGTCCTTCTCGATGTCCTCGACCCTCATGGGGAAGTCGAGGTACTGGCTGACGAAGTCCTTGCACCCCTCGCACTGCGAGCGGTCGATTCTCTCCGTCGGCTCGTGGGTCGGCCTGTATCCGAAGCCCCATAGCTCCTCTTCGGGCACCCCGCGGAAGCACGCGTCGTTGCCCTCCTCGTCGTGCCAGTGCCTAAGGCACCTCTCGTGCATGGGAAGCCCCTCGATTGCCTTGCGCACGCTCTCCGCCATCACTCGCCCACCTCCTCGAAGCACTTCCGGAACGTCTCCATGGGCAAGTCCAGCCACCCGAACTTGGACCTGAGCCACACGTCGAGGGTTAGTCCCGGTTCGGTGACCTCGTAGACCCTGCCCTCCGGCACGTGGACGCACGGGGCATTCTCGATCGGAATGTCGGGATCGTCCGCCAGAGAAACGTAGAGCTCTTTGATGCAACGGAATCGCCTGACCATCACTCGCCCACCTCCTCGCGCATGCGAATCAGCGCCTTGCGGGCACTCGTCATGCCGCCCCAGGGCGTGCCGTTGCTGATGAGCGTCTGGAAGAGCGCCTCGTCGGACATGCCGTTGAAGTAGTCGGAGGGCCTGTCCTTGCCCTCGACGACCTCGACGTCGTGGTCCTCCAGGAACTCCACCCAACTCGTGTCGCCGGAGTCTGCGGCGAAGACCATCTCGTCTATGACGAAGCGGATGAGGTCGCGGCAGTTGCCCATCACGCGCCTCTCCGCCTCGCTCGTCATGCCGAACTCGTCCACCGGCCGGAGCCTCCGCTTGGTCGTGTCGCTCATGTCCCCGCGTCCTTCCGCCTCGATCCCCGCCTCTCCCGCCTCGCGAGGCGGGAGAGCTCCTCGGCGCACTCCTCGACGGAATGGCCGGTCTCCCTTCGCATCTCGAGGGCGAGCTCTAGGAGGCGCGCCCTCTGTCCCTTGGTCCACCGCCTGCGCGCGCGGGCGGTGGACCTCCCCTTGGGCTCCCTGGCCCCCGAGCGGGGCCCGGCGGCGCCGAGCTCGGCCTTTCGCATCGAGATCGCGCCGGTGGTGCGCCCGGGCAGCAGCTTGCGCCACCCGGGCCAGGCGGGGCCGTGCTCGGACATGTGCCTCCTGAGGATCGCGTCCTCCCTTCGCGTCCAGCGCTTGCCGCCCATGTCAGGTCGCCTCCTCCATGCACCGAGCCAAGGCCGCCACGACGATGTCCGTGACGCTCGCGGCCCTGCCGTCGGACGTGCGGGCGTCGAGGGACGCGATGGCGAGCTCGCGGTACAGGTCGTCCGGGACGCGGGCGCCCACGTGGCGGCGCGGCCCGGACGCGGGGTCGCGGGC
>JAGAWD010000057.1 GCA_017941585.1 Olsenella sp.
CGTCCGCATCCGCTCGACGCTCGTCGGATCCTCGGCGAAGCGCTCGAGGGCCTGCCGGTTGGGCAGCTCGGTGAGCAGGTCATGCGTGAGGCGATGCTGCAGGCTGCGGTTGGTCGCAACGATCGCCTGGCGAGAGGCGACGGAGCGACGGAAGCCGATGACGCCGAACACGACGATGCAGATGGCGGCAAGCAGCAGGTAGAGGGCGGGAAGCAGCATCGGACGCAGCGTCCTCCAGCTGAGGGCAGGCTCGTTGACCAGGGCAGACGACGGCGGGGTGGCGTCGGCGTCGATGCCGTGCTCCGCGAGCGCCGAAACGTCGAAGACGGCGCACTCGGGTCGCACGACCACGTTGGCGAGGCTCGCCGGGGCGGCACCGTTCAGCAGCTCGACGGCGCGCGCGGCGGCGTCCGCACCCTCCTGGCGGCGGTTGACGAACGCCGCGCCGCAGACGCCCTCCCCGACGCCGCCCTGCGCGGAGAAGATCGGGCGGCGCGTCTGGGAGGCGAGCCAGTGCGCCGTGTCGCTGGGCGCATACACGTTGCCGTCGACGTCGTGGTTCGCGGCAAGGAGCAGCACCACGGCGTCATCCCCGAGCTCGGACAGGCGTCGGCCCAAGTCGTCGCGGGAGAGCGCGGAGACGTCCCAGACCTCGCGCGCGAGGTCCGCGCCGTCCTGTGGGGCGGCCTCGAGCTGGGCGAGCAGGCCGCTCGCCTCGGGCGAGCCGTCCTGCAGAACCACGGCGCGCGTGGCGCCGGGAACGATGCCTGCGGCAGCCTCCAGGGCAAGGGGCGCCACGCCCTGCTCGCATATGCCCGTCGCAAAGCCGGCGTCGTGCGCTCGGCTGGCGAGCGAGGCATCATCCACGGCAAAGAAGGTCGTGGGGATACCACCGAAGTGGACCTGGTCATCCAGCACGAGAGAAAGCGCCTCGTCACCGGCGCAGACGATGGAGTCATAGCCCGAGGAGGCCGACGCCTTCCGCGCGATGCGGGCGGCCTCGCCGGCAAGGGATTCTGCGTCACCCTCGGCGCGTGCGTCAAGATAGAAGACGTCGGAGGAGATGCCGCTTTTGTTTAATGCTCCCAGCAGCCCCTCGCGCTCGACCTCGACGTTGGCATCAGACTCGTCGTAGGACATCAGCACCAGCACGTGACGCACCGTCTCGGGACGCGCGGATGAGGTTGTTATGGACTGGGCAGCGGTCTGCGTGCGACTCGCCTGGGCGATTCCCATGATGCCCATGATGGTGAAGATCGTCGCGGCGGCGAAGGCCACGATACGAACCAGAAGCGGCAGGCGGCTTGTGGCACGCTCGCTGGAACCCTCGGCCTGCGCGGCCGCCGCGAAATCGGCGGTCGGGACAGCGTCTTTTGTGAAGGCCGTGCTATCCCTCTTGCTTGTCGTCATCGTCGTCCTTCTTCCCGCGGCCGGCCCCGGCAAGGCCCTGGCCGCCAGACGCGGCTTTGCTGGCGGATTCGGCTGCGAGGTCGGCAGCCATGTCTGCGGCGCTGCTGAGGCCGATGGTGGTGGCGGTGCCGATGGCGGCGGCACCTGCCGCCGTAGCCCCGGCGATGCTCGCGCCCAAGCCCACGAGGCCCGCGATGGCGCCCACGGCGGCGACCGCAGCGACGGCCGTGCCCGCCGCCTCGGCGGGGGTCATGTCACCGAAGAAGCCTCCGGAGGAGCCGTCCTCGCCGGACTCCCGCTGTGCGCCACCGCCAATCGCCACGGGCACCATCTCGCCCAGCTTGCGCTCGGCGGCCGCGAGCGACCCGGCAGGGTCGCCCTGCGCTGCCGCAGGATCCGCAGAGCCAGCCGCGCCTTCGGCGTTGGCGGAGGCTGCGGGACTCGAGGAGGACACGAAGCCACGGCGGAGCGTGGGGGCGGGGTCGTCATCCGAGGGGCTCGTCCACGAGGGGACGCCCTGGGAGGACGGCGACGTCACGGACGATTCGGAGGCCTGCGATGAGGCGGCGGGCGTCGAGGGCGTGACGGGAGCCGAGGGGCCGGAGGGCTCGTCGGAGCCACCGCCCGAAGCGGTGCCGGCGTCGCCAGAAGCGTTGCCTCCGGAACCGGAGCCGGAGGACGAGCCGCCCGTTCCGGGGTCGTCGGTCTCCGAGCCGGAACCAGATGAGCCGGAGCCAGACCCGCCCGTACCGGGATCATCGGTTTTCGAGCCGGAATCGGATGAGCCGGAGCCAGACCCGCCCGTACCGGGGTCAACCGCACCGGATCCGGAGCCCGAGCCGCCCGTACCGGGGTCGGTCTTACCAGATCCGGAGCCGCCCGTACCCGAGCCTTCCCCGCCGTCGCCGGAGGGCTCCTTCTCCCACTGCGCGTAGAGCGTGAGGGAGGCACCGTCGGCATCGGCGAGCGACCCCGACGAGATGAGCTCGTCTATGACGGCGGAGTCGAAGGCTGCCCCAAGCGCATACGACGCGCCGGTGCCCGCGGCCGCAAGGTTCCAACCCGAGAGTTTGTAGCCGGCGCGCTCGAACCCGCTCGAGGCGAGGGATGAGCTGGAGCCGTAGGTGACGTTGGTGTCGGCAATGGAACCGCTGCCGCCATTCGAAGCGTAGGTAACTATGTAGGAGTTGGGCGCGAACGACGCGACGAAGGTCACGGGGTGATACTCGCTGGGAAGGCCAGTGGCGTCCGCATAGTAGGAAGCGCGCGTCACCGTGCCCGCGGAGAGGGTGGGGCTAGACGCCTCTGAGTCAGCGAGGCTAGCAGAGCTGCCGGAGACGTTCCACCTGTCAAAGTGATAGCGCGCATTGCTATGCGCTACGGAACCCTGAGGACCAACGAAGCTAGCGTCCTGGGCGTGGGTTCCGGTGGAGGAGTCGATCGTCTCCTTTGCGATGCCGTCGCCCTTCACGCTCGCGGAGGCCGGAGCCTCTATGTCTCCTCCCTCGCCCGCCTTGTACGTGATCGTAACCTGTCCCTTGACCCACTGTGCGTACAGAGTGAGCGTGGGGATCTTGTCGCCAGACCAAACGAAACTAAGGTGCCCGAGGAGCTCGAGCATGGACTCGTCTGAGGCTTCGATGGTCTGCCCGTCGGCAAGGGAGTACGAACTGAAGGCATCGGCCCCACTGGGGTCCGCAACGGCGTTCCATCCGGAGAAGGCACTTCCCCTCTTGGCGAACTCTATGTCTGTGCCGTTGATGGGCAGGACGAAGCCCTTGCCAGGCTCAGCGACGAGCGTGACGGAGTCCGTTGTGCCGCCACCGGAAGTGCCTCCGTTGGGGTTGAGAACTATGTGGTAGACGTTCCGCTCGAAGACGGCAACTATGCGCCAGGCCTCGGGCCAGCCGCTTTCGGGCCGCTCTGGTGCGAAGAAAGTGCTGGTAGAAAGCACGTCACCAGTGTCTCCGTCCATCCACCACACAAAGTGGAAGCCCTCGTCGGCAATCGCGGTCGCTCCCTGGGAGACGCCTGACAAGGAGTCCTCGTACCGCTCGATTACCTGCTCAGACGACTCGTCACCACCTGCGGAGCCGCTCGTACCCGCGGCGACCGAACCACCGTCGGTGGAAGAGAAAACGATCTCTGCGGGATGGGAAGTGTAGTAGGTGATCGACCCGCTGTCGTCTTGGGCGTCGAGAGGGCCCCCGACGGGCGTGTGCGAGACGGACGCGGTCGCAACGAGAGAGACGGCAGACGCGACTCCCCCGTCACTTTCATCGTATAGAGAATTTAACCTTTCCAAAGAAGGCTCGACATCAATATCTTTCTCATTGGATTCAGTCGTGACGTCACCGTCAAAACCATTCTCGAATTGTTTGTCAGAAGATGGCATATCAAGGAGACTGCTCGATTCTTGTTGATAGCAGTCTGATAGCTTTTCTTCAATTTCTTCTTGAGGGTCATTGCTATTTAAGCTATCATTCTGTGTATCAGATAGCAGCACGCTATCAGGGACGGCCTCGCAACCAAAGTCAACGGAGTGTGACAACGCCTCGGGCGCGAAGTCATTGGCGACGGCACCCGTCGAAAAGACGTCCTCGCAAAGCGTGATGCTACCTGAAGGCATGTCATCCAGGGATAGGTCTAGCCCCGCGGTCTCCGCTGCGAGAGCAACGGAGGGAGAGAGCAGCGCAAGAGCCATAGCAGGAGCAAATATGAGAGTAGGCAGGATGCGCCTGTGCAACACGCTTCGCAGCGATCCGCTCTCTCCCTCTATGTACCTCATGTTCCTC
>JAGAWD010000058.1 GCA_017941585.1 Olsenella sp.
CAGCCCGACCTCGATCGTGGCATTCGCCAGGGTGTCTCGGAGGTCGTCTACGGAGCGGGGAAGAGCGCGGCCCAGATTGCGGGTATCGTGCGCGCCCTCGTCCATGGGGGGCAGTCGCGGGTGCTCGTGACGCGGCTTGACGCCGAAAAGTACGACGAGGTTCGCCGTCTGGCCAAGGGCGACGATGCGCTTGCCGGCCTCTCCTACGACGCAGAGGCCAGGATGGGTCTGCTCGGCGGCATGCCCGAGCCCGACGGCAACGCCTACGTCGTTGTGTGCGCGGCGGGTACGAGCGACCTCTACTGTGCGCAGGAGGCCGCGCTCACGGCGGAGATGCTCGGCAGCAAGGTGGTGCGCCTCTTCGACGTGGGTGTCTCGGGCATCCACCGGCTCCTCGCCCATACCGACGAGATACAGGGAGCCTCTGCCGTGGTCGCCATCGCCGGCATGGAGGGGGCGCTTGCAAGCGTCGTGGGCGGACTCGCTCCCTGCCCCGTCATAGCGTGCCCCACGAGCGTTGGCTACGGTACCTCGCTTGGCGGCATTGCCGCCCTGCTTGCCATGCTCAACTCGTGCGCGAGCGGCGTCTCCGTCGTCAACATCGACAACGGGTTCGGGGCTGGCTACCAGGCGGCCCTTATCGACCATGCTGGACGCGCCTAGGGAGTCCGAGCGTTTGGAGGATGCACTATGGGGAAGATGCTCTATCTCGACTGCTCGCTGGGCGTGTCGGGTGACATGGTCGTCGGCTCGCTTCTTGACCTGGGGGCGAGCGAGGAGGGGCTCCGCCGCGCGCTGTCGAGTCTTCCGGTTGAGGGCTTCGAGGTGAAGGTGGGCAGGAGGCGCGTCTCCTCGCTCGACGCATGCGACTTCGACGTCGTGCTCGGCGAGGGGAACGAGACGCACGATCACGACATGGCCTACCTTTTTGGCGCGGCGCCGGCGGAGGGCGAGCCCCACGCGCACGACCACGCGGCGCACGACCACGCCAGCCACCACGACCACGCGGCGCACGACCACGCCAGCCACCACGACCACGCCCGCAGACACGACCACGGGCACCGAAACCTGGCAGACGTCCAGGCGATAATAGAGGCAGCCGAGCTCACGGATGCCGCGCGGAGCATGGCCATCAAGATCTTCTCTATCGTCGCCGCGGCAGAGTCGAAGGCGCATGGCGTTCCCGTCGAGGAGGTCCACTTTCACGAGGTGGGCGCCCTCGACTCCATCGTGGACATCGTCTCGGCGGCCTTCTGCCTCGACGACCTGTCCGTAGACGACGTGGCCGTCTCCTCCCTCGGGGAAGGGGAGGGGACGGTGCGCTCCGCTCACGGCGTCCTTCCCATTCCCGTTCCCGCGGTGACCCACATCGCCCGGGACGCGGGTCTCGTGCTCACCCCTCTGCACCGCAGGGGCGAGTTCGTCACGCCCACGGGCGCCGCCATAGTGGCCGCCGCCAGGACGGCGGACTCCCTTCCCCCAGGCTTCCGCATCCTGCGCAGCGGCCTTGGGTCGGGCAAGCGCGCCTACGATCCGCCCTCCTTTGTGCGAGCGCTCCTGGTCGAGGCCGCTGGTGCCGAGGACGACGCTCTCCCGTCCGTCGCCCCCACCTGTGCGCCCGACCTCTGGAAGCTCGAGTGCGAGGTGGATGACTGCACTGGCGAGGCGCTTGGCCGCCTGATCGAGCGTCTGTATGAGGTTGGCGTGCGCGAGGCTCACTTCCTGCCCGTGTACATGAAGAAGAACAGGCCGGGCCACAAGATCGAGATCCTGTGCGACGAGGGCCTCGTTCCCGTAGCCGAGCGTCTGGTCTTCGAGGACACCACCACCATCGGGATCAGGAGGTGCCCACTCTGGCGCACTGCCCTCTCGCGGGAGCCGGGCGTCGTGACCACGCCGCTCGGAGACGTTAGGGTAAAGATTGTCACTCTTCCCACGGGAGAGAGGCGCGCCTACCCCGAGCACGAATCGGTCTCGGCCGTGGCCCGGGAGAGAGACGTGTCATACCAGCGGGCCTGGCGCATTGCCATCTGCGCGTGCGCACGGCTCGGCCAAGATGGTTTAAAGTGTTAGGGAACCGGCAAATTCCCTTCGAGAAAGACCCCCTTGGTTTCTAGGTACATCTGCATCTATCTGTTTGTCGATCTCGCCTGCGCGATCCTCGCGGGGTCCCTGCTCCTGCAGGTGGGGGAGGACTTCGGGACGAAGGACGAGGTCGACTCGTTCAGGCGTCTGTCGATAGTCTTCTTGATCTACCTGGTCACTGACGTTGCCTGGATGGTCTCGGGCTATGACATCGTCTCGCTTCCCCGCGCGTGCGACTACGTCCTGTGCGGGTTGAGCCTGTTCGCGCTATCGCCGGTCTACTACTGCTGGGCGGCCTACGTGGAGCTGAGGCTCGACTCGCGCATCTCACACTCCCGCGCGGCTCGGGTGCTCTCCAGGGTGCCGATGGCAGTCATGCTCGTGATCGTCGTATCCTCCCTCTTTACGAATGCCGCCTTCTTCATCGACGACCAGGGGCTCTACCAACACGGCCCCCTGTATTGGGTCACGCTCGTGTGCTCGGTCGGCTACGTCGCCTTCGCGACCGCACACACTCTGCGCAACGCCCTCGTCGCGCGCTCGCGCACCAAGCGCGATCGCTACCTCGACCTCGCCGTCTGCGGCATTGGGCCCGTGATAGCCTCCGCGCTGCTTCTAGTCGTCGGCTCCTCGGTCATTACCTCGCTCGGCATGACCTCGGCCATCTTTCTCGTGTTCTGCGCCTGCCAGAAGGACAGCATCTATTCGGATGCGCTCACGGGGCTCAACAACCGCCGCCGTGCGGACGAGTTCTTCGAGTCTCGACTCTCGCTCGTCTCGAACGAGAGACCGCTCAGCGTCATGATGTGCGACGTCGACAAGTTCAAGTCGATAAACGACATCTACGGGCATGACGTGGGCGATAAGGCGCTGATGCTCGTGGGTGCCTCCCTCAAGGACATGGGGGATGACATCGACGGCCTCATCGCCCGGTGGGGAGGAGACGAGTTCCTCGTCATCTCCCAGGGAGAGGGTCTGTCTGCCGAGGGCGTTGAGTCGCGCCTGAACGCATCCATCGAGCGCGCGTGCGAGCGTGACGGGCTGCCGTTCTCGTTTCGCGTCAGCGTGGGCGGGACGGTCTGTCGCGAGCCGTCCATGTCGCTCGATGACGCGACCCTTGCCGCAGATCGTGTGCTCTACCAACACAAGCACGCCCGTACGAGGGGAGGTGCGACCGCATGAGCTTCTCCTTCCTCTACTCGTACACGTATCTGGGGACGGGCGCGTTCTGCGCGGCCGTCGCGTTCGTCCTCGCGTACGGGCTTTCGCCCGACATGGGGACGAGGCGCGAGATCATCTGCATGAAGTCCCTGCTCTACCTCTACGTAGTCTTTGTGGGACTCGACCTTCTCTGCAGGCTGGGGGAGTCTGGGGTCGTTGCCATGCCGGAGTCTCGCGAGATCGCGCTCTCGTGCGCCGACAGCCTCGTCGCCGGCATCATCGCCTACCTGTGGACCCTCTACGCCGAGATGCGGCTGAGCGCGCGTCTCTCGGGTGCGACGTGGTTCAGGGTGGCGCTTGCGGCCCCGCTGGTCGTGCTGGCGGTGGCGCTCGTGGCGTCCTCCACGTCTCGGTCGTACGACTACCTTGTGGAACGTCCCCTGGCGATAGCGCTCTACATCGTCTTTGCAGTCGTTCATGCGCTCGTCGTCATCGTCCGTGCGAAGACGAGCTCGAGGCGCTCCGAGGGCGCCCTCATTGTCGGGCTCGGCATCGTGCTCCTGCTTGTGGCCGTACTCAACTCGCTCGCAACGTACGTGCCGTTCATGGTGCTGGGCATGCTCTGGTCGCTCGTGATGGTGTACGTCAGGCTGCAGAGGGCGCGCATCTTCAACGACGCGCTCACGGGGCTCAACAACCGCCGTCGCGCGGACGACTACGTAAGCCAGCAGATCGCACGCTCTCGCCGGCAGGAGAAGACCCTCATGTATCTGATGGACATCGACGGCTTCAAGCGCATCAACGACACGTACGGTCACCTCGAGGGAGACCGTGCCCTCAAGGCCGTGGCCGGCGCCCTGCGCCGCGGCGCAGGCAACTACGACGGATTTGCCGCGCGCTGGGGTGGCGACGAGTTCGTGCTCGTCGTTCCCGAATCGCCTGCCCTTGCCGAGAATCCCGACGAGGTCACGGCCTTCGTCAATAGCGCGCTTGCCCTTCTCGCGAGAGACGAGGGACTGCCCTTTGAGGTGTCTCTCACCGCGGGATATGCCGCCATCGAGCCCTCGGACAGGCGTCCGCGAGACCCCCTTCGTCGTGCGGATGCCATGCTCTATCGCCGCAAGCGCGAGCTGCACGGCCCCGCCACGCCCAGGCTCGGCTAGGGAAGAAGGAGGAGGGCGGCAAGCAGGCACCCCTGGCCCAGGGCGTTGGTGGCCTGCTCGATCCAGTTGGCGCGCGCGTCGAGCCTGTCGAGGTGCGCGGCAAAGTATCCCATGCCCACCATGCACGTGAGCCATGCGAGAAGGAGCGGCGCGGTAGGCATGCCGGTCATGGCCGCCCACGCGCCGGCAAGG
>JAGAWD010000059.1 GCA_017941585.1 Olsenella sp.
CCCAGAAGTCCTTGCTGGTGTTGAGGGTGACGAACTCGTTCACCAGCAGCATATGGCCGGTGCTCGAGACGGGCAGCCACTCGGTTATGCCCTCGACGAGACCGAAGAACGCGGCCTTGAGCAGCTCGATGATGTCCAAAACGACCTCCTAGCAGACGGGTGCGGCACGGCCCCGTTTTGCGGCGCCCGGCAGCACGCGGCGGGCACGCCCGGCGCCTACGCCCAACGCCCGCGCACGGCGCTGCGGCACCGTCGAATATCGGCTTCAAGAAATTGGCGTTCACTATCATGACGTTTTGCGGCGACGAAGGTGGCGCGAGCACAAGAGAACCACATGCGCAGGATCGCCTGGAGGGGTAAGGCGCCCCTCGCGTCCCCCGTACGCCCGTTCGCGAGAAACGACGGAACGCCGGCGGGCGCGTGGGTAGACTCAAACCATAGGTTGCGGCAGCACGTTGCCCAATACGAGGAGGTGTCCCCATGACCGAATATCAGGACCTGGGATACGACAAGATCTTCGTTTCCCTCGACGGAACGGAGGCCCAAAGCGAGGTGCTCAAGCGCGCGATCATCGTCGCGGCAAACAACAACGCCGAGCTCTACGTGGGCCACGTGATAGACTCGACCGCGCTCGAGACGGCCGGCCTCTACCCCCTCGACCTCCTGGGGAGCCTCGAGCAGGACTTCCGCAGGTCCATCGAAGACCAGATCAAAGAGGCAAAGTCGATCGACTCGATCAAGAACGTCGAGGTCATCGTCAAGGCCGGCCGCATCCGCGAGACCCTGAAGGAGGAGATGCTCGACGTGATCGAGCCCGACCTCATCATCTGCGGCGCGCGTGGCCTCTCCTCGATCAAGTACGCCCTGCTCGGCTCGATCTCCACCTTCCTCACGCGCAACGCGAAGTGCGACACGCTCGTCCTCAAGTAGGGCCGCGGACGACACGGCCGCGCGCGGCGAGGAGAACACCGCAGGAGCAAGCCGCAACATTAGTATTTTGCCCCATCCATCGGGGGCGCCCAGACTCGGCATCGGGGCGTCCCCCTTCTTGTGGGGAAGGCCGCCTCGCAAAGCCCGAGGCGCAGCGGGCCACGTGGCGGCTCGCCCAGGCGGGCGTGCCGACGTTCCTTTCCCGCCCGCGCCGCTTCGGCAAGAGCCTGCTGGTGTCCACCCTGCGCGCCTACTTCGAGGGTAGGAGCGACCTCTTCGAGGGGCTTGAGATCGAGCGCCTGGAGGAGGCCGCGGCAGAGCGCGAGGGCCGCGAGCCATGGGTGACGCGACCTGTGTTCCACCTCGACTTCAACGGCGCGGACTACACCCGCGAGGGCAGCCTGGAGGCCAAGCTCGACGCGCTGCTGCGACGCCTGGAGGAGAAGTGGGACACGGACGGATCCAGCCTGGAAGCCGGCGACCGCTTCCAGAACCTGCTTGAGGCCGCCCACGCCCAGTCGGGCCACCGCGTCGTCGTGCTCGTGGACGAGTACGACAAGCCCCTCTTGGACGCGGTGGAGGACCCGAGCCTCGAGGGGAGCAACCGCGCGGCGCTCAAGGGGTTCTTCTCGGTGCTCAAGGGTGCCGACGAGCACCTGTGCCTCGCATTCCTCACCGGAGTCACCAAGTTCTCCAAGGTCTCCATCTTCAGCGACCTCAACCAACTGCGGGACATCTCGCTCGAGCGCGACTACGCGGGGGTGTGCGGCATCACGGAGGCGGAGCTCGAGAGCACGTTCGAGCCCGAGATCGAGGCGCTGGCCGACCAGCTGGGCCTCTCCCCCGAGGGCTGTCTCGAGGCGCTGCGCGCGCAGTACGACGGCTACTGCTTCCACCCAGACGGGCCGGGAGACAGCCGGGGCGTCGGCCGCATGGTCTACAACCCCTTCAGCCTGCTCAACGCCTTCCAGAGCCGCAGGCTCGGCTCGTGGTGGTTCGAGTCGGGCACGCCCACCTTCCTCGTACGCCGCATGCGCGAGGTCGGGCTCGACCCGAGGCGGCTCACCGACGGAAGCATCCACGCCACGGAGCGCCGCCTCTCCGACTACCGGGGCGACGACCCCGACCCCATCCCGCTCATGTTCCAGGCGGGCTACCTCACGATACGCGCCGCGGACCCCGCGACGGACGAGTACGCGCTCGCCGTCCCCAACGGCGAGGTGCGCTACGGCCTGGTGGAGAGCCTGCTGCCGGCCTGGGCGCCAGGCTACTCCGAGGCGCGCGGCACCGACGTCTACACGCTGCGGCGCCTCGTGGAGGCCGGCGACGCCGACGGCATGCGCGACGTGCTGGCGGCGCTCTTCGCCTCCATCCCCTACACCCGCGAGGACGACCCCTTCGAGAACTACTTTCAGGCCGTCATCTGGCTCGTCTTCACGCTACTGAGACGCTACGTGCGCTGCGAGGTGCACCAGGCGCGCGGCCGCGCGGACGTCGTGATCGAGGTCCGCGAGCACGTCTACGTGATGGAGCTCAAGCGCGACGGCACCGCAGCCGAGGCGCTGGCGCAGATCGAGGAACACGGCTACGCCGAGCCCTTCTCCGCAGACGAGCGGAAGCTGCACCTCATCGGCTGCGCCTTCGACCCCAAGACCCGCCGGCTCGCGGAGTGGGAGGAGCGCTAGGCGCCAAGGGTGACCCTCGAGTGGCATGTTTGCGCGATACGCGAGACGCCCCCACAGCCCACGGCATGCGCCGACAGGAAAGCCCCTGCTGCCTGGGCAGCAGGGGCTCAATTGACAATCAGGTGACTGCGCTCGGTCTCGCGCCGGCCGCTACCTCAGGCCGTACCAGCCGATGCCCTCGTGGCGCCAGCCCACGGAGACGAGCATGTCGCGCTCGGACTCGCTCGCGGTGTAGTTGTGCGCGCCCGCGGTGGCGTTGGGGTTGTACTGGCGCCAGAGGGGCACGCCGTCGCTTCCGGCTGAGCGCCAGCCCACGCCCTCGTCGCTCCAGCCGACGGAGACGAGGTAGTCGCGCTCGGTCGCGCTCGTCGTGTAGTGGTGGTCTCCGGCGTAGGGGTTGTAGAGGCGGAAGACCGGGGCGCCCTCGGTGGGCGCGACCCAGCCCACGCCCTCGAAGGACCAGCCAGCCGCGGCGACGGAGTCGCGCTCTACCTCGCTCGCCGTGTAGAAGTGCTCGCCGCTGTAGGGGTTGTAGAGGCGGAACATCTCCGCGCGCCCGGACTCGGGAGCCGCAGCGACGTTGACGGTCACCGACACGCCCCCGATCGTTGTGTAGTTGGCCGTGTCGTCGGGCGTGAACGTGGCGGAGAAGTCACACTCGCCCACGTTCTCGAGCCTGGCGCCCGGGTCCGCCTCCCAGCTCCACGTGCCTCCCTCGACCTCGGGAAGCTTCACGCTCTCCAGCAAGTCGCCCTGGGTCCCACTCAGCGGGCCGGGTTTGTCGACGGCCGGATCGGCCTTGTGGATGGTGTAGCCCACGGAGGCGGTGACGTAACTAGGCACGCTGTCGTCGTCCCCTTTATCGGTCCGGACGGATATCTCCGCGAGGTAGTCGCCCGCGTCGGTGGGCGCGGCGGGAAGCGGGTCGCCCTTGGTGTAAGCGTCACCGTCCGCCGTGGCCTTGTAGTACTTGATATCTGTTGCAGCAAGGCTCAGGCCGCACGCCTTGTTGAATTCCTCGAGCCCCTCCAGGGTTGCCTCCGCGCTGCCCTCCCCGCCGTAGACGGTAAGCGTAGGCGCCTTGATGGTGAGGGTGACCTTGCCGTCGGGAAGGCTGCAGGAACTGGGCCAGACGCACTCCGCGGTGACCGTGGCGCCGGACTCGTCGTATTCCATGGAGTGCTTGCGGTGCTGGAGCATCAGCTCGTCGCCCCTCACGGCGACGGTGTGCCCATCGTCGTCGTTGGCGTCGTCGCTGACGAACTTGCTGGCGTAGCCGCTGGCGCCTCCGCTGGTGAACACGCCCTCGGCCTGCATCGTGATGCCGATGGGCTTGGCGTTGGTCAGCTCGTCGGCCACGTTGACGACCGCGTAGCGCACGAGGTAGACGTTGTCGGCGTCGGGATCGCCGGGGATGTGGGTGTGGGTGTTGCCATCGATCTTGGGAGCACCGGAGATGTTGAAGGTTCCGTAGTTGTACACGCCGCCGCCGTAGCGATGCGCGTAGTTTCCGGTGATGCTGCCGCCGTTCATGGTAAACGTTCCGGCGTTAATTCCGGCGTTAACGCAGACGCCACCGCCCTGGCCGCCGCGGTACACCGGGGAGCCTTCACCATCCGTAGTCTCAATGGCCTTCGCCCCGTTGCCCTCGATGCTGCCGCGGTACATGTTGAAGGTGCCCTCGACGCGCACGCCGCCGCCATACGCTGAGGTGTTGTCCTTAATTGAGCCGCCGTACATGTTGAAGGTGGCAATCGAGTCGACGCACACGCCACCGCCGCCGCCATTGTCGCCGACCGTATGGTTGTCCGTTATGGTGCCGCCGTACATGTTGAGCGTGCCTGCCATTAAGCACACGCCGCCGCCGCGGCCAGATTGATCCCCGGACATGGGAACTATCCCCTTGCCGCCGGAGATGCTGCCCTTATCGCCGTCCTCGTCGAACAGGTTCAGGATGGGTTTACCGCCACCGCTCTCCGCGAGAGTAATCACGCTGCCCGCATCGCCCGTGTAGGTGACGTTCTTGCCGTTCAGGCACAGGTTGACGCCGCCGGTAGGCACGTTCCAGCTCGTTGCCAGCTTCACGTCGACGGTCAGATAGTAGCTGCCCGCCTCGGTGGGAAGGCTGTCGGTCTTGTCCCACGGCTGGAAGGTGATGGTCTGCACGCTCTCGCCCTCGCCGATGGTGTGGGTGTGCTCGCCGTCCGCCCACGCCGGCGTGCTCACGCCTGGCAGCAGGCAGGCGGCCATCGCCAGCACCATCGCCAGTGCCAACAGGAAGCCCGACGGCCTCCCTCCCGGTTGCCTTCTTCGACTCATGCCGCATCCTCCTTGCTGTCGTTCCCGACAATAAAAGGGCACCGAGTCCGGCGGTGCGCAACAGCCCGCCGGGCCCGACGGCCACCCATCGCAAATGCGCTCGGCCGCACGCCGAAGAAGGGCGTCAGCACCCGCGCACGCACATAAAGAAATTCCTCATACGCCGGATTCTAACAGGGGCGTGCGCGAAGGCAACGGCCCTTCCGGTCGGCGGGGGCTACGGACGGGGCCACGCGCGGCAGCCAAGACGATGGAATGTGTGAGTAGCCGCCGCGTGGCGGTTACAATGGCTTCTAGCCAACTAGCCAATCTGCGGTCGCCGAGCCTCTCGTACCTGGGCCCCCGACCGCCACTGACGAGTCGGGAGCAACGCACGTGACGACGACACCCTCCAAGCTCATGGCAGCCATCGCGCTCGCCAGCACCCTTTCCGGCCTGGGCCTTGCGGCCGCCCCAGCAGTCGCACGCGCAGACGAGTCATCCGATCTGCAGGCAAGGGTCGAGTCGACCATCACCGCGTACAACGAGGCGTCAAAGCACGTGAGCGAGGTCAACGAGAACCTCAACGCGAACCAGGCCAAGATCGACGAGCTCGAGTCCAAGCTCCCGGAGCTGCGCCGGAAGGCGTCCGCCTCCATCGGCAACCTCTACAAGATGCAGCAGTCAGGCAACGGCCTGCTCGACCTAGTCCTCTCGGCCGAGGACTTCAACGACCTCATCAGCACCATCAACTACCTCGACATCATCGCCTCCAAGAACAACGAGGCCGTAGATCGGCTCCTCGAGTCCGCAAACCAGCTCAGCGAGGCGCGAGACACCCTCAAGGTGGAGAAGAGCGAGGCCGAGGCCGCCGCGGCCGCCGCGCAAAGCGCTATGAACGAGGCCGTCGCCGCCCGCCAGAAGGCCCAGGAGGAGGCCGCGGCGAAGCTCGCGGCGCAACAGGCCGAGGCCGCCGCGGCGGCAGCCGCCACAAAGCCCGGCGACACCTTCACCGCCGCGTCCGGCAACACCGCGACGGTCACGGAGCCTGCGCCCGAGGCAAGCGCCGCGCCCGAGGCAAGCGCCGCCTCCGTACCAGACACCACGGAGGTCACCTGGTCTGAGCGTGACGCGTTCATAAACGAGTGGGCCGGCAGGATTGACGCGTACCTCGAGGGCTCGTCCCTCGGCGGGCACGGTGCCACCTTTGCCGGAGCGGCGTTCGACCACGGGGTCGACCCGCGCTTCTCCCCTGCCATCGCCACCGTCGAGTCGAGCAACGGCGCCGTCTGCTTCAGGCCCCACAACGCCTGGGGTTGGGGCTCCGAGAGCTGGGACGACTGGGACAGCGCGATAAACGACCACGTTGCCGGCCTGGCAAAGGGCTACGGCTACACGGTCTCCCCCGAGGCGGCGCGGAAGTACTGCCCGCCCAACTGGGAGCACTGGTACACGTCCGTCGTCAACAACATGAACAGCATGTAGGGCGCGTCCCTTCGCCGACCCATTGCCGCCCACTATCGGACTCGCCGCCGGGGCCTTAGCCGCAGGCGCGGGCGTTGGCGCAGGTGTCGGTGCAGGAGAGTGACCCCTGCCCGCCGACGCGGGTACATGTTGACGCTGCGCTGTGGTGTAGCAAACCACGCAATCGGGGAACAGCATGCATGAAACTCCCCTCGTGCGACGCAATCGCGACCCGCTTGCATGAAACTCGCCTTCGTGCGACGCACTTTCGGAACTGCGGGGAAGACGGTCGAGAAATTTTGTATCAAAATCGAAGTCTTTCCAGTTGCCAGTCGCGGGTTATGCAGAACAAAAGTGAAACTAGTGACGCGGATCTGTTTTTGCGTCGCACGAAGGGCAGTTTCGTGCACGAACAACCTCGATGCGTCGCACGAAGGGCAGTTTCGTGCACGCCGAACGGGCAATGGGCGGATCGCCAGGCGAATCGTCAGGCGGCACGTTGGGCTGCGGGTGCGAGGCGCTCCCGCTGACGGGGCGCACTGACCCCGGCGCAGGTCCGAGCAGACGCACCATTGGCCCCCACGCGACGCGGCGCCGAGAACGCAGCTGCCGGGAGACGCTCCCCACGTTCCGATATCATGTGCCGCACGACGGCATACATCCAGTCATGCCACGCCACCACAGATAAGGATGTGAAAGCATGCGCAAGCGCCTCTCCGCCATGGTAGTCGCAACTCTTTTGCTTCAGCTTGCCCTTCTGCCGGCCTGCGCCCACGGGCCGAGCGAGCGCGGCGCCTCCCAGTCCGCGACCCCCGCCGCCGACGGCGTGGGAACGCGCGGACACCCCACCGCCATCTCCCAGCAGAAGAGCGCGGACAGGCTCGTCGCGGTCATTCGCGAATCGCTGGGCACCGCAGGCGAGCGGGCCTAACGCCGGCCGCACCCACGCGGCGAACTCAGCCCCGCGCGGCAAGCCCGGCCCCACGCGGCAAGCTCACGCCGTGAGGAAGACCATCGCGATGATCATCGCAAAGCCCACGAGCTCGGCCGGCGTAAAGACGGCCCCGAGCCAGACAACGGAGCTGACCGTCGCCATGACGGGCTCGGCGGTGGCAAGCATCGAGCCGCGCACGGAGCCGACCTCCTTCACGCCCTGCAGGTAGAGCGCATAGGCGCCAAACGTCCCCAGCACGATCGAGGCAACGACGAGCGCCACGCCAAACGCATCGAGCGAGGGCATGTGCCTCCACGGCTGATAGAAGACGAGCAGCACGAGCCCCGAAAAGAGAAATGCGAGACCGTTGACGGTAAAGTTTCCCCAGCGCGCAATCATGCGTATGGGCTGGATCGCGAGTATGGTCGCGGCGACGGCGCAGCCCAGGCCCCAGAAGAGCCCCTCAGGCGGCAGCCGCAGGGCGCCGAAGTCCCCTCCCGTGGCCACGAGATAGGTCCCCACGAGCGCGAGCACGAGGCCCGCCACCTCCCTCCTGCGCGGGCGGCGGCGCGTCACGACGCAAACGAACACCATGACGAACACTACCGAGAGGCTCTGCAGGATCGTGGCCGTCGCCGAGTTCGTCCAGTTGATGGCCTCGAGGTAGGCAACCTGCGAGAACAGGATGCACCCGATGGCGATGGCGAATATCGAGAGGAGCGATCGGCCGTCGCGCAGGACGCCTCGAAGCCTCTCGGGCGAGCGCAGGTGAGCAGCGATGAGAAAGAGCCAGCAGGCCGAGAGCTCGCGCACCGTTGCGAGCCACAGCGGCTCGACGCCATAGCCCTCCATCAGCACCTTGGAGAGCGTCCCGTTGATGCCCCAGAGCGTGCCGCCCAGAAGCGTGAACGCGATGCCTCGCCAGACGTTGTCGTGTGCTCGGCCGCGCCCGTCGGCACGGCCTCCCTTCTCGGCACGGGCATCTGTCACGGCGCGTCCGTCCTTCTCGGCGCGGGCGTCCTTCTCGGCGCGGGCGTCCTTCTCGGCACGGGCGTCTGTCCCTGGCTTCGCCCACTCTTCGCTAGCCAATCCATACCTCGCTCAACCGATGCGGGCGCCAAGCCAAACGAGCGTGAGGGGCGCAATCCGCAGAACTGTCGTATCGTGAGCATGAACGATACCATCAGTGCGGGTCGGCGCGCAGTCTGAAGAGGATTTCCAAAACTCCCGACGCTTCGCAGCTGCCGGAAAGTGACATCGCAGCTGCCGGAAAGTGACATCGACCGTTCCTCGCGTGATTCCCGGAGCGCAAATCGGCGTCGAGTGGATTCGCCCCAACGCCCTTGGAGCGCAAATTGGGCTCGAGTGGATTCCTTGGAGCGCAAATCGGCGTCGAGTGGATTCGCCATTCGTCCACTCGAGCCGCTTTTGCGCTCCCAGTCGTCCACTCGAGCCACTTTTGCGCTCCGACCCCCTTGCCAATCGTCCACTCGAGCCGCTTTTGCGCTCCGGAGGAGTCTCTCGAAGCGGTTTTGCGCCTGGGTACCGCGATGGGCGGGCGACGCTAGTAAAGTGGCAGGTTGCCCGTGATGGGGTCGATGTCCGTCGCGCGCAGGGGCTCGAAGGCGAGGCAGGTGTAGGTCGTCTCGCCGTGGAACTCGGTGAGACCTGCGTCTCGCACGAGCGCGACCACAAAGCCGCGCTCCCTGCCTTGATTGGCAATGGCGAGAAGCTCCTCCTCCGAGTCGACATACACGCATACCTTGGCGACCCCTGCCTCGAACCAGTCGGACAGGGCGGTCGGCTCGCTGCCCTCGTCGTCGAGGTAGACCCACTCGCCGCCGGGCGTGACGCGTACCTGTCCGAGTCTGTTCTCGCGGGCGAGCGCCATGAGCACCGCCTCGACGCAGGCGTGCCCGGACTGCGCGGCGATCTTGCCCTTGCGCATCTTGAGGTCGCGCCGCATCACTATCATCTGCTTTGCTTTGTATGAGGAGACTGCCATGGGCCTTCCTTGAATGCTGTGTCTGGGACTGTTGTAGAACGTGAGGTGGCATGTGGAGTTCCACGTGCGGCGAGGCCACTCCGACGCATGGTCCCACGTGTTCGGTGTTTGCGCTTTGCGAGGGTTCGGCCTGCCGCTATGGGCGGGGCGTGGCGGCGACATCGGCGTCGCCACGCCCCGACGGTCCGTTTGCTATTCCTCCACCTCGAGTAGCTCGATCTCGAAGTTGAGTGCCTTGCCGGCCATCTCGTGGTTCATATCGAAGGTGATGTTGGCATCGTCCTTTGCCGCAACCGTTGCGGGGAAGGGGCGCCCTCCGGGCCCGGCCAGCATGACCTTCGCACCTACCTCGAGCTCGTCCGATCCAGGGAGGTGGCTGAGGGGGATGCTCTGGACGAGGTCGTCGCGGCGCTCACCGTAAGCGTCCTTGGGCTCGAGGCGCACATTGACCGTCTGGCCAACCTCCATGTCCTTCACGGCGTTGTCGAAGCCGGCTATCATCTGGCCTGCCATGCAGGTGAAGCCAAGCGGCTCGCCGCGGTCGCGCGACGAATCGAACTTCGTTCCGTCGTCGAGGGTGCCCACGTAGTGGACCTTGACGTTCTTTCCTTCGTTACTCACGGTGTCTCCTGCCTAATTGTCCTGACGTACCTAGGTGCTTTGCCCAATAATGGGTAGTAGAATTTACATGATACGACTTGTGTGAGAC
>JAGAWD010000060.1 GCA_017941585.1 Olsenella sp.
GGCCGCGACCGAGCCGTCGGACGCCGCCGTGCCGTCGGTCGTGGCCGAGCCGCTCGATGCCGTGTTGCCGGATGCGTCCGGGCCCCAGGCCGACGACGCCCGGCCCGACGACGCCCGACCCGACGACACCCGACCCGGCACCGCCGAGCCGCCGGCTCCTGACCCCGCCCAACCCGACGCGCCCGAGAGGGGAGGCGATGCGCAGTGAGTCGCATATTCGCCGTCATTCGCCGCGACTTCGTGCACGTTCGCGGCAACGTCATAGCTCTTCTCGTGAGCGTGGGCCTGGCCTTCATGCCGGCGCTCTACGCCTGGTTCAACATTGCGGGCGGCTGGGACCCATACGGCAACACGGGGCAGGTCAAGGTCGCCCTCGCCAACTCCGACGAGGGCGTCGAGGGGAGCGTCATACCCTTCCGCGTCAACGTGGGCGAGCGCGTGGTCTCGTCGCTCACGGGAAGCACCAAGATCGGGTACGTCGTCACCAGCGAGAACGACGCCGTCGACGGCGTCGCCTCGGGCAAGTACTATGCCGCCGTCGTGATCCCCAAGGACTTCTCCGCCAACCTTCTGAGCGTCCTCTCCGCCAACCCAACCCATCCCCAGCTCGACTACTACGTCAACGAGAAGCGCAACGCCATTGCCTCGATCGTGACGGGCAAGGTCTCGGGCTCCGTGCAGACCATGATCGACGAGGGCTTCACCGAGGCGGTGTCCGAGGCGGCGACCGACCTCATGGATGACCTCTCGGGGCTCGTCAACGACGATAGCGTGCTTGCCCTCGCCTCCAACCTCGAGGGATCCCTCGACAGGTCCTCGCGCGCGCTGCGCCGATCGGCCGGCGACATCGCCGCGTACAGGGGCGTCCTCGCGTCGATGCGCGACGTGACGGAGGCCTCCGACGCCGTGCTGGGCAACAATTCGCTGTCGATCGATGCGGCGGGCAGGCTCACGGAGGCGGCTGACGGCGTGCGCCAGTTCGATTCGAAGGTGACGTCGGCAAAGGACGCCACGACCGCCGCCATAGACCGGGCGACCGGCTCGGTGGCGGACGTCGAGGCCGCCTTCGACCACGCCTTTGCCACCGCCGACGGTGACACCGAGAAACTCCTCGACGCGCTCGGCAAGGCGGAGGACGTCGCGCTCGCGGCCCGGAACGGCTGGGACGGCAAGCCGGGCCTGCAGGATCTCTACGACAGGCTGGACGCCCTCGAGGCGAAGACGCGAAGGTTCAGCGAGGTCGTCAGGGAGTTTGGCGAGTCCGGTCCTATAGTGGAGGGCGCCGACAGAATCGACACCAGGGTCGCCGAGGCAAGGGGGCGCGTCGGAGCCACCATCGGCCGCCTCGACAGCCTCATCGAGACCACCGAGAAGACCATGGGCGACATCAGGGAGTCGAGAACGGATGTGGGCACGGCCCGAGACGAACTCAAGCAGCGGGCCGCGCAGGCGCGCGAGGGCATCGACTCTGTGCGCGCGGACTTCGACGACAAGCTCAGCGGCACCCTGGGGGAGATGGCCGATGCCATAGGCGCCGCCGCAGGCGATGCGGCGGGCGTGTCGTCCGACATCAAGGCCGAGGTGGGCAAGATCTCTCCTCTGCTGGGCGATGCGAGCTCGGGCATTGCGGGCCTCGAGAAGACGCTCGGCGAGGCCGAGGGCAAGCTCAACGGGGCTGCCGACAAGATCGACACCCTGCACGGGAAGGTCACCGACGCGCTCTCGTCGGGCGACGTCGAGCTCGTGCGCACGATCTTCGCCGCGGACCCCACGGCACTTGTTGACTTCTTCGCCTCTCCCGTGGCGCTCGACCGCACCGCGATCTATCCCATCGAGAACAACGGGTCTGCCATGACGCCGTACTACACCACGATGGCGCTCTGGGTCGGCGGCACCCTCCTGGGCATCCTGTTCTACGCGTCCCTCTCCAAGAGGGCGATCGAGGAGACGGGCGCGCGCCCTCACCACGCGTACTTCGGCCGCCTCGCGTTCTTCCTCGCCGTGGGGGCGTGCCAGTCGACCATCCTGCTCCTGGGCGACCTCTTCTTCCTGCGCGTCCAGTGCGCTAACCCGCTGCAGTTCATGCTCACGGGCTGGCTCGCGTCCTTCGTGTTCATCAACATCATCTACTCGCTCTCCACGTCCTTCGGCGACGTGGGCAAGGCGATCGGCGTCCTGTTCATGGTGATCCAGGTCGCGGGCTCTGGTGGCACGTTCCCCGTGGAGATGCTGCCCAAGGTCTTCCAGTCCCTCTACTCGTTCCTTCCGTTCGTGTACTCGGAGAACGCGTTCCGCGCCGCCATGTTCGGCACCTACGGAAACGACTGGCTCGTCTCCATGGGCACCCTCGCGGCGTACCTCGTGCCTGCGCTGCTTCTGGGTCTCGTGCTGCGCAAGCCGCTCGTTCCCGTGAACGAGTGGATGGAGGAGAAGCTCGAGGAGACCAAGCTCATGTGATCGGGCCTCGGCTGGCGACGGCCGCGCTGGCGACCACCGCGCTGGTGACCACCGCGCCGGGCTCGGCAACGCCAGCCGCGGGGCCGCCTCAGCCGTGGCAACGCCTGACGAGGGCAACGGAAATTGATGGGAGCAAGATGAGCCCAGACTTCGCGACATGGCAACACGGCGCCCGGCGTCTCGCTCGGCGACATGCTCGATGCGGCGTCTTGCGTGGCGCACGGCGCGGTGCCCGGCGTGGCATCCTGCGAGGCGCGTGGCTGGCGTGTGTGGCGCTTGCGGCCTGCGCCGTGCTCTTCGGGCTTGCTGGCTGCGCGTTTCTGGGGGAGCCCGCCAACACGGGGGATCTTCTCGTGCGCTTTGCCGCCAACCCCGACAACGGCAACTTCTCCTCAGAGGGCACGGCCAACCTCGTCTTCTCAATCGGCGGCTTCCGTGCTAGGGTACCCGTCACCATGGAGGCGAAGGCGGACGGGTCCTCGGTGCATGGCTCGGTTGTCGTCGACATGACGTCCGTCTCGGGCAGTCGTCACACGTTCGACGTCTATGTCGAGCAGCAGGGCGATGCCGTAGTCGGGTACGTGAGGGAGTCCGGTGACGCGACGGAGCCCGGTAGTGCGACGGATCCCGGCGACACGTCGTCGGGATGGAGACGCGCGCAGGTCGACCTCCCGTTCAAGATCGATGTCGCCGCCGTGTCCGAGCTCCTATCCGAGGCCAAGTTCATGCGGGTCGCCTACGAGTCCGACGACAAGGTATGCTACGAGCTTACCCTGCCCGCGCAGACGGTACTTGACGCGATTCTTGGCAAGGGGCAGGTCTCCACCTCGTTTGCCGAGGTGGATGCGGCGGCGCTGGAAGAGGCGCTCGGCAACAGCATTCTCCACGTGCGCTTCGACAAGAATTGCGCGGTTCGTTCCGTGTCGCTTGACCTGGGGTTTACCCAGCGGGCGGGGGATGGGATTGCCGTCTCCGCGGATGTCGACCTAGACGTGATGGTCTTGTTCGACGGCTACGGCAGCGTGGCGGCAGGGGAGACCGCCGTGCCCTCCTCGGCGAGGGAGTCAGCCGTGACCATGGACCCGTTTGACGAGCGGGAGCTGAAGGATGGGCTCGAGGCCCTGCGTAGGTAGGTGGCCGTGGGCGTGCATCCGTTCAGATGGCGCCCCGGTTTTGCGTAACTGCGTAAGCGGACGCCCCATTGGGCGGGGCGCAGGCGAGAAGCGCGGGCCGGGAGCGCAAATTGCCCTCGAGAGAACTGTCCCCGCGGACCCCGGAGCGCAAATTGGCGTCGAGTGGATTCCCCGGAGCGCAAAACCGCGTCGAGTGGATTCGCCCCGGCGCC
>JAGAWD010000061.1 GCA_017941585.1 Olsenella sp.
CAAAACCCCGCCGAGTGCGTGAGTGGGCAGTGGCTCCCGGCGCAAAACTCCGCCGAGTGCGGGATTGCCGGCGCAAAACCCCGTCGAGTGCGGGATTTGGCGACGCACTCGAAGCCGTTTTGCGCCGGAGACGTCGCACTCGACGGCATTTTGCGCCGGAGGCCGTCGGGCAATCACGCACTCGACGGCAATTTGCGCCGGGAATCCCGCACTCGACCAGGTTTTGCGCCGGAGCGGCTCGGAGCAGAGGTCACTCGGCGGCATTTTGCGCCGGGAAGGGCTCGCTCGCTGCACTTTTCTCGAGCGCACAGACGATGTCGCCTGGGTTCGGCACCGCCACGACTGCGCGGCCGCCACGCGAAGCGATCTCCTCAACGATGTGGGACTGCGTGTCTCCGTCGAGGGTCATCTTGTCGAAGTTGAACATGACCTCGGGAAGCACGACGACCCTGCCCGAGAGGTCGACCGGCAGCTGCGCGAGGAGGTCGCAGGAGACGATGAGTCCCGTGACGTTGACGTCTCCCCCGTAGTAGTCGTTGCGGATGGCCAGCGCATCGATGCCAAAGGGAGCCCCGTGCGAGCAGCAGAGGGCCTCCCACCCGCGCAGGAACTCCTCGACGACGCCGAGCGCGGCCTCGCCGCAGACGAGAATGGCGCCCGTCGGGGTCGAAGCGCCCGCCGCGGCCGAAGCAGCCGATGCGCCCGCCGCATCCGGCGAGCCGAGCGACCTCGCAAGGCAGACGAGCCGCTCGGCGTCGTCCGCACACAGGCCGTCTGCGTCGTCGAGGAAGCTGCGGAGCATCCCGATCCCGTCGTAGAACTGCGGATAGCCGTCGTAGGTCTCGGCCTCGGGGACGGGCAGCTCGGCGTCCACGTAGAACTCGTCGGAGAGCTGGAAGCGCGTGATGCCGAGGGTCTCTCGCGCACGGCGCTGGTAGGGCTCGATGAGCCGCACCACCGCGCGCGACGCCTCCACGCTCTCCGAGTACGACTCGGAGAACTGCCGCGAGTACTTGGTGTAGCCCATGGGCACGAGCGCAAGCGACGTGATGTTGGGCCGCGCCTCGACCCAGTCGAGGGTCCGGCGAAGCTCCTCGCCGTCGTTGATTCCGCCGCAGAGCACGATCTGGCCGTGGACCTCGATGCCGGCGTCGCAGAGGGCCTCGAGCACCTCGATGCCGCGATCCGCGTGCCTGCCTATGAGGCCGCGCCGCACGTCGGCCGAGACGGCGTGGATGGAGACGTTCATCGGCTCGAGCCGGCACTCTATGATGCGGCGGAGGTCCTCGTCGCCGACGTTGGTGAGGGTAACGAAGTTCCCCTGCAGGAAGGAGAGGCGGAAGTCGTCGTCGCGCAGGGTGAGCGAGGCGCGCGCGTCCTCCGGGAGCATGCGCATGAAGCAGAACTGGCATGCGTTTACGCAGGTGCGGATGCCGTCGAAGAGGACGTCGGTGAACTCGATGCCCCAGTCCTGGCCGGGCTCGCGCTCGAGCACGCACTCGAACTCCCCGTACTCGCCGTACTCCTCGCCCACGCCCTCGGGCACGAACACGTCGAGCGCGGCCACGTCGTCGGACGCCTCCCAGCGCCAGTCGATGATGTCGAGGGGCGCGCGGCCATTCACGCGCAGGACGCGCATCCCCGGCTCGAGCCCTGCCTCCCATGCGGGGCTGCCGTCCTCCACAGACTTGATCCAGGCGCCGTCCGCCTGGGGCCTGGTCGAGGCGTAGTCGGAGCGGGTCGCGCCGTCATATGCGAGGTCGCGCGCCACTACTTGCCCTCGGCAGAAGAGGTGCCCGGCACCTCGAGCATGCCGCCGGAGAGCTCGGCGACGCGCGAGCAGACAACGTCTATCTGGCGCTGGGGCGTCGACGCCCCAGCCGTGACGCCTATGGCCTGCGCGCCATCGAACCACGACGCCTCGAGCTCGGCCGCACCCTCGATGTGGTGCACGCGCCCGCAGCGCCCGGAGCAGATCTCGGCGAGGCGGCAGGTGTTTGCCGAGTTGCGCCCGCCGATGACGACCATGACGTCCACCTCCGACGCGAGCGCCGACGCGCTGGCCTGCCGCTCTGACGTGGCCTCGCAGATGGTGTCCACGACGCGAACCTCTCCCGCACGGCCGATGAGCTCCGAGACGAGCTCGCGCAGCCTCGCTCGCGACTGCGTCGTCTGCACCACGACGCCCACCTTGCCGCGAAGCTCGACGCCGTCGAGGTCTGCCGCCCCCTCGACGACGATGGCCTCGGGGGCGTGGCCCACCGTGCCCATGACCTCGGGATGCCCGGCCTCACCCAAGACGATCACCTGGTAGCCCTCGGAATCGAGCTTCTCCGCCGCGCGGTGCGCGCGTATGACGAAGGGGCAGGTGGCGTCGATGACGCGCTCGGCGGCCGCCCGCGCGCGCTCCTCCTCGATTGGGGTCACGCCATGGGTGCGGAGCACGAGCGTCCCTCCCGAGAACTCGTCGGGAGAGCTGGCGACGGTGACGCCCCTCGTCTCGAGCTCGGAGACGACGGCGGGGTTGTGGATCAGGGGGCCGAGCGTCCTCACGGGGCCCGTGGCCTCAGACGCGGCCTTCTCCACCAGGTCGAGCGCGCGGTTCACGCCGTAGCATGCCCCCGCCTCGCGCGCGACCGTGATCGTGGGCGTCGTCTTGGGCTTCGTGGTAGGCATCGTGGTTGCTCCCTCGGATCGAGTGCGGCGCCCGCCGGCTGTACGGCGACCGTCCGTTTCTTTCTGTGTACCCGTCTGTGCGTCAGTCTATGTACCCTACATCTTCCCGGGATGGTCGCGCCTCAGCTCGTCGCGCAACTCGTAGACACGCTCCATCGCGACCTTCTCCATCGCCTGGGCCTGTTGCTTGCGCCCCTTGACGCCGAGGTCGGAGAACTCGATGCACTCGCCCGCCTTCAGGAAGACGCGGCCGAGTCGCTTGAGGATCTTGCCCGGGCGCGTGATGTCGCGCGCGCCGACGACGGCCGCCGGCTGCACGGGAGCCTTCCCCATCTGCGCGATGAGGGCGAACCCACCGTGGATCTCCACCGGCTGGTCGTCCGACTTAATGCGCGTCCCCTCGGGGTAGATGAGGACGTTCTCGCCACGCTGAAGCGCCCACTGCGCGCGGCGCACGGCCTTGAGGTCGGCGGTGCCGCGCTGCACGGGGATGCCGCCCGCGCGCGAGAAGAGCCACGTCGCGATCGTCATCTTGTCGAACTCGCTCTTGTAGATGGGTCGGCAGCGCTGGCCGTGGAACCAGAGGGAGCAGACGATCGCCACGGGCTCGAGCATGGAGACGTGGTTCATCACGATCACGCGCCCGCGCTTCTCGTTCCACAGGAGCTCGCCCTGCTCGAACCTCCACGGCCACAGGATCTTGGTGAAGAGGCCGGCGATGCAGATGACGAACCCGAGGAAGATGCGGGCGGGCAGCGGAAAGTCGCGCATGTCGTGGTCGTAGTAGTCGTCGAAGGTGTTGCCGCGAAATGCGTGGAGCTTGCCCCTGGGCGCGCCCGCGCGTGACTTACGCTTCGGCTTTTCGGAGGCACCCTCGACAGCGGGAGAGGGCGCGTTCGAGGCGTGGGAAGCGGAGGAAGAAGAGCCCTCGGCGGGGCGGGAGGCCTCGGCGGAGGTGCTGTCCCCCGCGGGCTCGCCCGCGCCGCGCTCCGACGTCTCCCTCGGGGTCCCAGCCCGCTCGGCTCCAGCCGAGCCCTCCTGCTCCTTGGGCGCGCCGTCCTCGCCCGCGCCCTGGTCCTCGCCTGCGCCGCGCGCCTCGTCGACGAGGGCGATCACGGAGTCGATGACCTCCTCGAGCGTGAGGTCGGAGGAGTCGATCACGCGCGCGTCGTCGGCGGGGCGAAGCGGCGACTCCTTCCGGGTGCTGTCGAGCTCGTCGCGGCGCCTTA
>JAGAWD010000062.1 GCA_017941585.1 Olsenella sp.
CTTCGTCGCGCCATCGAGCACGACACGCTCTCCTCCGTTCTGCTGTACGGTCCCGCCGGCACCGGCAAGACGACCCTCGCGCGAATTATCGCCAATACGACGCACGCGGAGTTCGTCGAGGTATCCGCAATCACGGGAACGGTGAAGGACCTGCGTCAGGCAACGGAGTCCGCAGAATCGAGGCTCCTCGCCTCGGGGCGCCGCACCATCCTCTTCGTAGACGAAATCCACCGGTTCAACCGATCCCAGCAGGACGCCCTTCTTCATGCCGTGGAGGACCGCATCGTCATTCTCGTGGGCGCCACTACGGAAAACCCCTATTTCGAGGTGAACTCGGCTCTCATATCGCGTTCTCGCGTGATCGAGCTCGAGCCACTCGATGACAGCGCCGTGCGCACGCTCGTCCTGCGGGCGGTGGAGGACGAGCACGGCCTTGGGGGCGCCTTCGAGGTCGATGCCGACGCGCTTGACGAGATAGTGACCCTTGCTGGCGGCGACGGCAGGGCCGCCCTCACCTCTCTCGAGCTTGCGAGCCAGATGGCGGCGCCCGCGGACGGGGATGGCGAGGCGTCGTCGGAGAAACCCATCCGCATTTCCGTCGAGCACGTGCTCGACGCGAACCCGCGCCGTGGCCTCTCCTACGACAAGGCCGGGGACATGCACTATGACATCATCTCCGCGTTCATAAAGTCAATGCGCGGCAGCGACCCGGATGCCACGCTCTACTGGCTCGCGCGCATGATAGACGCGGGGGAGGACCCCAAGTTCATAGCTCGGCGTATCATGATTCACGCCTCCGAGGACGTGGGCAACGCCGATCCCCAAGCTCTTCTCGTGGCCGAGGCCGCCTTCAAGTCCGCTGAGGTCATCGGCTACCCCGAATGCCGCATCAACCTTGCACAGGCGGCGCTCTACGTTGCGCTCGCGCCGAAGTCGAACGCCGTCGAGGCCGGCATCGACGCCGCTCTCAGGGAGGTCCGGGAGGGTCCGCGACGCGAGGTCCCCTCGTATCTCCGCGACCGGCATCGTCCCGGTTCGCAGGATTATGGCGACTACCTCTATCCGCACGACTTCAGGGGCGGCTGGGTCGAACAGCGCTATCTGCCGGAGGGGCTCGAGAAGGGCGACTTCTATCGCTGCAGTCCTCGGGGTTGGGAGGCGTGGCGTGTCGAGTCGACGGCACGCGATCGTCTGGATCTGGAAAACGATGATGGTAAAGCCTAGGGCAAACCTCGTGCAAACGGGTAGAATGCAATAGTCAGGACTGTAACGGACGCAGCGTCCGATTTGTTGTTGCTACAGGGAAGGGTAAACATGATGACGCAGATTGACCCCTTGACGATTCTTTTGATGGTGCTGGTCGTCGCTGCCGTTTGGGCCGTTATAGAGCTTGCGCTGACCGTCAGGAAGGCGCGCTCCTCTGTCGATCAGATCACTCGCTCGGCGAACGATACGATCGAGCAGGTCCAGCCAATCATCGCAAAGCTCGATGGTGCGATGGATGACGTTCAGCCTTCCATAAAGCAGATAGACCCCCTCGTCTCGAAGGTAAGCGTTACGCTTGACGAGGCCAATGCGAGCCTGCACCAGGTGAGCGGGATCCTGGAGGACGTGTCGAGCGTATCGGGCACAGCCGCGAACGTCACCGACGCCGTGTCCCAGGTGGCCAACACCGCCGCGAGCGCGGCGACAGGCATCGTCAACAAGATCTCCCGCAAGTCGCCTGCACCCGCCAACCAGCTCGAGGGGGCGGTGCCCGCCCAAATCCAAGCTTCCGCGGACGATGCGACGCGCGACACGGGCTACGTCACTTATGGCGAGACCAGGTCTGAAGAGGACGATTCGACCGACGAGAGCAAGTAGGGGATAGCATGCAGGAGAAGAGCGTCAAGCTAAGTGTGCCCGCAGAACCGAGGTTCGCCCGCCTCGTTCGCATGACCGCGGCCAACCTCGCCGTTCTTTGCGGTCTTGGCGTGGACGAGGTCGAGGATCTGCGCATGATTGCGGAGGAGGGCTTCGTATATAGCTGCGCGACGAAACCGTCTGCCTGCGACATCTCCTTCGAGTGCGCCGCAGATCACGTCACCATCGATTTCGCCCTCGGGTCCTTTGCTCCGGTGGAAGAGGGCGAGGAAGGCAGCCTCAGCCTCGTCGAGCTCCTGCTCGATGCAGTGTGCGACGAGTTCGAGGTAACGGATGCCAACATGCTCCATCTCACCAGGAAGATTGGCGATGCCAATGCCTAGAAGCGATTCCGCGAGGGAAACCGTATCTCGCAGGCGCCTTTCCTCCCGAACGCCCAAGGGAAAGCTTGCCTGGGACAAGGAGCGGACTAGGGAGCTCTTCAGACGTTACAAGGAGGAGAATGACGAGGAGGCTCGCGAGCAGCTCATCATGAGTCACGTCAACCTTGTTCGGTTCCTCGCGTCCAAGTTCAAGAACAGGGGAGAGCCGCTTGACGACCTCGTGCAGGTCGGGACGATCGGTCTAATCAAGGCAATCGACCGCTTTGACACGTCGCGAGGGCTCGAGTTCACGACGTTCGCAACACCTACCATCATGGGCGAGATCAA
>JAGAWD010000063.1 GCA_017941585.1 Olsenella sp.
GTAGGCTGGCACATTCAGGTCGTCCACGGCAATCACCCTCCCGAACTCGTCGAGGAACGCCACCCGAGTTGAAAGCGACCCCTCACGCACAGTTTGCTCCCACCCTAGGACACAAATCGGGTTCTGTCCTTGCGCACGCACGCGCAGACGCCTCCTTCATAACTCTGTGAAGTGACGACATGCTTATTCAAGATATTGAGGTATGAATTGACACTTAGACACAGGAATTCGGCCAGAAACCTGTACAGGTTTCCGGCTCGACGTAAGGCAGGTAAAAGGCTAGAGACCTGCTGCCAATTTGCACGTGCTCGGTAGCTGGACGACCAATTCGCGCTGCCTTCAGAGATGGCTTGGTTAAGACTGTGCCGTAGGGGCTAGGGCATAGACTCCCTTATCAATCTCCATCAAGTGCGAAGACCTGATGAGATCCTCCAGAATCCCCATCGCGGTCAGCTCGCTCTCTATTCCGGCAACGTTCTCCACGCACCATGCAGGCGTAATGGGGCTAGCCCAAATCATCATCATGTCGATTACGCGCTCCTGCAGGTCAACAGCGAGAGGTTCTGGATTCTCAGAAAGGAGGTGCTCAAGGTCCGTAATCTCAACGCCGGCGTCGCGTAGTGCGTTTTCTTGCAGGAGTAAATAGCCCCTCAACCTCTCCTCTTCGGATTCGAGCCTTGAAATCTCGTCTTTTGCGTCTTGGACCGCTTTCCTCTTCTGTTCGGCGTAGTCTTGTGCTGCCGCAAGCTTTTCTCTCAGCTCGCGCTTTCTGCCGAAGGCAAAGAGTCCTAGACCGTTAACTTCGTCGGATATGGACTTGGTTACATCGTACGCCTCAAGCGCTGCTTCCTGAAGCTGGCCAAGGTTGCCCCTGTTCTCGGCGATTGTCGCCTCAAGAGACGACATGGACTCCTTTGTGTCCTCAACCCTTTTCGTTATTGCATCTAACGATGCCTTTCTCTTTGCGATTTCTTGCTCTATCCTGCGATGATGCTCGAGTTGGCTCCGTTTCTCCCGCTCCTCTTGTTCTGCAACAAAACGCGCATTCTCTTCGTCGCGAACCTCATGCCACTCGTCATCGGACCAGCAGAGCGCGTAGCGAGTTTCGGAACCAGTCATCCTCATGCGTAGCAGGCCGTCGCGCCAGCATTGCTCGAGTAGCGTATCCAGCTCTTCTGGCGTGGAGGTATCGCCAGTCTTGTCGAGAATGCACTGGTAATCGCAGTAGCCATCAGAGTCCGCACACTCGGCGATGGCTTCCGTGAGGGAAGACGCGGATAGGTGATGCGAGGCTTCGTGCGCCTCCTTCACCGCCGTCAACCGATCCTTGAGCGTTTCGTAAGCCGTCGGAATGGAGATGATTCCCAACTCGTTGATAGCCTTCGTTCCGTCCTCGTCTCCATCAATGGTGACATGGTCGACGATGAACACGTCAGCATATCGCTCAACCACGTCAATCATTCGATCTAGACCCTCTGTTCCGTGCTTGGCTTGTTTTTCAAGTGCCAGTACGAAGAGTTCGTAGTATGTGACTGCCTCATTGAGCCCGGCATTGTAGGCCTCCGCCTGGATACGCTGCATGCCGTGATTGGTTAGGAGTGCAGCAGAAGTATTATTAGCGGTGCGGACGGTGCGCCAAAGATTCGCGTTCATGCGCTCGTTGTTGCTCAGGTTGAGCATGTTGGCGATAGCCGCTATGCACTCACAGAATGCGTCGGCATCCGCAGCCCCCTCGCAAAAGAGCTCAAGCTCATGGAGTCGACGTAGGTTGACCAGGGCATCCAGCTCTATTGTTCCAGCTAGGCTAAGCGCGATCTTCTTTAGCTGTCCTTCACCTAAATGGCCCCAAGCGTCAGTGAGCCGCAGGAAGTCCTCATGGTCGTAGGCAACGGGCAACACAACGTATTCGTAGTTCTCGGACGCAGTCTCTAGGGTAGATGGTTGTCGAACCTCGAATACGATTACCTGGCAGTTCCTACCCTCTACAACCCAGTCCTCGAGCACGCGGCTAGCTCCGTTAGCAGCTTCGTTGCCATAGAGGGCCTTGCGCATCATCTGCACTCGTGCCTCTGGAATGATGTCGTTAGATAGTGCCTCCTTGGCCTCACCTGGCAAGTCGCCTTCCATCGCGCTGTAGACTATTTCAGGGCACTCCGACTCGTCCTCGATACCATGGGTGTAGCGTGCGAGTTGGCGGCCATCGCTGTCAGGAATGAGTGTGTACTGGTCGGGAAGCTCAACAGAGAACCTCCGGCCCTTTACCATCTGGTGCATACCGAAGGTCCAAGAACCATCTTGGGATCCGGGTCCCACAACAGGCTGTCCATCCCATACATCCGCCTGTTCGTCCGGCATCTCGTCGGCGGACTTCTCGAGGCTTTCCAGTATCTCCGTCTGCCTCTGCCCGTTTACCACAGATAGGCAGCTCGCATAGAAGCGAATGACGCTCTCACTCGATCCACTACGAAGACGCTTGAAGCACTTGAAGATGGGCACGATCCGAGAGACCGTAGCGGCGCCGCCGGTTGCCTCCGCCGTTGGCTTGAGGCACGGTTCACCATCAGAGTCTTCTCCCCAAGCGAACCCCAGTCTCCCGAAATCGTTGCGGAGCATCGTCTCGCCAAGATAAGCCCCATATCGGCAGGCCATACTCCAAGCGTCCATGTCATCGACATCGTCCCAGTTCCGAGACTCGTGCACGTGCTGTAGCAGCTCCTCAAGCCTGCCAACGCTTTCGCGCGAGAAGTCGAGGTGAGCACCCTCGGCCTCACCCGATCTAACAGCCTCATAAGCCCAGCCTATGACCTCTTCGAGGTCGACCATGTCACCCTCATCTCCCGCAATCTTCGAGCAACTCGCGATGCGACTCGCAGCGGAGATGCGTCGAAATAGTACACATGTTCTCAATTGCAGCGTACAGCAGTCCATCGGCATAACATCAATATCATCGTTGAACACCGGAGTTCCCGTCCATGGCAATCGGCGAAAAAACTGTACAGCTTAGCTGCTTGACATCAAGTGGAAAAGTCAGTAAACCATGCGCAGACTCTAAGCCGCGACAATGTTGGCACTCCGTCTGCCCGCCGCCACGAATTTGGTTCGCTTTCTGGTGACAAATGCTAGGCTAGAACAGAATCACTGTAGGCCCCAAGACTTCGATTGGATTGCCTTGTGCCAAGCTCAACCGACCTAGACCATCGCATACTACAGCTGCTCGAGGAGCAAAAGGAGCCGATTACGGCTGCGTTCATTGGCTTTGCCCTGAGCGAGTATCCCTTCGATGCGGTTTCCGACAGTCTCGATGCGCTCTGGCAGTCCGGTCGCATCACGCTGGACTCCTATGGCTATAGCATTAGCCAGACTGCTGCCGGGAGTCCATCCAAGCCCGAAAGCTCGCCCGCTGACAATGAGGAGGCGCAAGGGGCTGTACTCCCTGACCAAGAGGACGAACGGCAGAAGGAGCAGGACGCCGAATCTCTCCGACATACTGAGGGTGAAACGGAAGGCCCTTCTGGCCCTCCACCCTCGCCAAGCACAATAGCGTTCTCTAACAAGCTGAGGCTCGATGAGGACCTGAGGGCATTCCTTGCTTCAACCTCCAGCGAAGAGGGGCCAGCCGAAACGGACGCACAACCTGACCCTCCCCAATCGCATGAGTCCCATGAGGAGGCTGCAAAGGCAATTGATCCGCACGTGACTGCATCTGCTGCCGAGGGTGAAGTCACCGTTAGCGCAGGCGATGCTGCCACGGTTAGTATGGCGGACGACTCACCCACCAAGCTGAGCAAGCCCTCCGCAGCAACCGAATCAGCACCTGCAACCCCTTACGAGACCGTCGTGGCCTCCCTCGCGCAAGACGGTCTCGACGGTGGCCTTGACGAGTTCAGCGACATCCCCTTCATCGGCGCTCCTCGCAAATCCTTCCGTGACGACACCGAGCTACTGTACGCCAAGCTGTCGGGCACCTCCATCGGAGATGGACTCGACCAGTATCCAGATGAGGCGTTGATCGGGTTACCACAAGAGGAAACAGACGATGTGAGCGCCGAGTACCTCAAGATGCTCGAGGGCTACTCCTCACCAGAGGATTATGGCGCGAGGCAGACTCCCATACAGGCCCATCGCACATCCCAGGTACAAGACGAGTACCAAGCGTTGCTCGACATGCTCTTTGCGGAGTCAATCGAAGCAGAGACGAACGATGAAGGTACAAAGCAAGGCGATGGCCACACTCGGGAAACCGAGAAGAAAGAGGAACTACCACAGGCACCTCGCTTCACATGTTGGACACCCGTTTCAGCGCTGGAACTCCCTTCAAGAGCCGCAAATGCCCTCTCGGGAAGGTCAATTACAACCATACGCGACCTGGTCAAGGTGTATGACTCGCTCGATCGTGAGAAGGGCGTAGGGTCCCTCACTCTCAGGGACATAAGCAACGAACTCATTAGGCACTCCTCCGACATGCCCGCATCCGTGACTGCCGAACTGATACGATGCCTGTGCAGAATATCGGGTTCGAGGAAGTACGTGTTCGACGTGTTTGGTCAGCTTCGCCGCGTGACCTCTAGAGGGCCCATCGGTCTCCCAACAAATGGAAGACAGGCATCTTCGTCGAATTCCGAATCGACGTCGGACGCCGTTGCGGACCTGAACGCGCTACCGATCTCCATCCTTGACCTACCCAATCGCCTACAGGCCGCGTTGTCGAGGGAGGGCTACAGGACAGTCGGCGATGTCGCTAATCTCACCGAGGACGAGCTCCTTTCGATGAGGGGCGTGGGGGAGCGTGCGGTCTTTCAGTTGCAGGAGGCCCTGGATGGCCTTGCTAGCAAAACGCACGAAGATGGCATCAGGTCTGATGGTTTTGACGATCAAGCTTCGCCATATTCGGCCTTGTTCGGTGGACTGAAAGATGACCCAACGCCCATCGTGGACCTTGGGTTGCCGAACCGCCTTGCGAATGCATTAAGGCGAGAGGGCTACAGGACAGTCGGGGAGGTGGCCGCACTATCAGATGAAGAGGTGCTCTCGTTCAGAGGAGTTGGAATACTCGCTGTCGAGCAGCTACATCAAGCTCTGGGTAGACTCTCTAAAGAACATGCCGAAGGGAACGACACGGAGCTGACGACACCCAAAGTCGACACAGAGGACTCGCCGTCGTGCGATGAGGCTCCAGCCAATAGCGACGTCTTAATCTCAGATGGAGACGTAAGCCAATCTGCTTCGCAAGGTGCCGCACTCGCACTGGATCAGTGCAAAGCGTGCCGCTACCCCATCTTCGATGACTCATTCCTCGCGCTGGAACCACTTGCCGCTCTCCAAGGCATGGGGGAAGGCTGTGCACCCACGGAGTACCGGGATTACATACTCAATTCTCTGGAAGGTTCTGACGAGCTCGGAGAGGCCTGCGCTGCCGTTCTATCAGAGATGGTCAAGCGAGCTCGTGTCTTCGATCCGACAGAAGAGTTCCTAAAAGACATAGATGTCCCCGACGTTCCCGAGTGGGATAAGGCGGCAAGAAGGGTAGCCAAAGAGAGCGGGTGGTGCTCGTATGAGCCCGAGACCCATTCCATAGCCGTACACCATCCACACCTGCTAGATTGGCTCGAAACCTCAGGTAATGACGAGAGGACTCTGACGATATTGCGCATGTTCCTAAGCGGCCAGACGCTAGAGGCATGCGGGCAAGAGGTTGGACTGACGAGGGAGCGCGTGCGACAAATCGTTTCTCGCAGGCTCAATGAAGCACCTTTTGTTGAGGAGAACCGCTATCGATACTTTTACGAAACCTACAGCCCATCTAAGGCCGACTTCCTGTCCGTCACCGGCGAGCCAGTGGGGACGTACATCTATTTGCGTACAACGGAGCGCTCTAAACAAGTGGTCCCGCTTCCGTACGGAAATGCGCTCAACGACAAACGGGTGCCTCAGCATGTAAGAGACGGCATTCGTGGAATTCTGGACAAAGGCTACATCTACGCAGACGGATTCAGGATCTTGGCCAGACGCGATGCCATCATCAATCACATTGCGATGCGACACGCGTCCACACGCCTCGTCAAAGTTAGCAAGTTTCGCGAGCTCTACGACCAGTTCCTTGAGGACAACGGGCTGTCAGACATCAAGGGCTACCAGTTCAAGACCATGCACAACTTCGAGGCTTACATCGACCGCTGTGAGCAGATTCTCAAGCTTCCTCATTCCACTGAGGCGAAGTTCGGGGGGTCAATCAGATACTACGATGCGTCCTCGATGGACTTCGCCCCGCTCGTCAAGCTTCTCTCGTCGGGAATAATCGAAGACGTTGAGTGCTCAGCCTCCATGCTCATGGACCACGAAGCTTTCGCTGACGTGCTGGAGGAGCTAGACATCCGCAACGGCTACGAGCTGCACTACGTTTTGGGCAGATACTGTCCCAACGTGGATGGCATGAGAGTCGGGAGATCGCCCAATATCACATTCGGAAAGGGCAACCGCAACGACCAAATCCTCGAGATGATCAAGGAGCTCTCACCGGTCTCTGCTCAAGACCTCGCCGATGCGTACTCAAGGCGCTATGGGGTCGACCCCGCCACATTCATGGGCTCATACCTCAGCGCCTTCAAGATATACCTCAAACACGGCAAATACGTGTACAACGACCAGAGCCTCAGCGAGGAGCAGGCGTCCTTCGTCAGGGACCAGCTCGAAGGATTTGGAAGGGACTACGTATCAGTTTCGCTACTCAAAGCCCGATTCAAGAACCGCTTCCCCCACTCGTCCACTACACTCATCAACGGGGAGAGCGTCGCCTGTTTCGGCTTCCATCCGTCGGCAGGCCTACTGGTCAAGGACGGCATCGACGAACGCACCATGTTTGCCAGCCTTCTCGACTCCAAGCAGAGGTTCTCCATCAGCGATGACGAGTTTGGCAAGGACGTGTTCGACAATCCCGCCTTCCAGGCGGAGCTCGCCATTCGCGTGCGAGCTTGCAGGCTCGTAGAGTTCGAGAGGGACAGCTACCTCGCAAGCAGCATTTTCTCGAGCCAGCACGTTGACCTGGATGAGACTGACCTCAGAGACTATGTTGACCGCGCAATAGGGTTTATGGAGCCCAACATGCCCTACACCGTGAAAAGCCTCGTAAGCTCGGGTTTTACGCACAGGATAGATGCCTTGCGTGACGACTTTGGGCTAGATGACTTCTTCTTCGCCTCCCTTTTGGGAACTGGTTATGTCGGCGGGAGGCTCAAAGGAACATCGGTTGGCGACACACCCGTCTTCTGCAAGACGTTCTACAACTATTCGGCTCCCATCATGCTCGAGCAGATCGTCGCCCAAGAAGAAGCCATCGAAGTCGATGATCTCTCATACATGCTCGAGGAGACCTACGGCATCCAAGCCAGCAATGCACTACTGAGGACGATTATCAAGCGCGCCGACCTCTACTTCAGCGAAACGCTCGACATGGTCTTTGACTCCGAGGAAACCTATAGACGAAAGGCACAGGAATGGATCTCCTAACACAAGTCGGACCCGGCGGTACCGTCCAGCTCACGCAGCTCTCGCACAAGCTCACCATCGACGGTCAGAGTCGCGCCTATCAGGTCTATCGCATTAGGCTCGACCAGCTACACTACAACCACCAGAATGACCGCATTGCGACGTGGATTAGCCAGTACCGCGCAGAGCACGACGGCCGGCTTCCGGACGAGTCCGACCTCGAAGCCTACAACGAAATCATCGAGGGCTTCATTACTCGCAGCAACGAGGAAGCCATCAAGAAGACGGCAAATAACATCAAGCTGTTCGACCAGAGGGTTCCTGGCGTCGTGCTCGCCAACGGTCTCATCATCGACGGCAACCGCCGCTTCACGTGCCTAAGGCGGCTGGCCCGCGAGGACCCGCGGTTCAACTGGATCGAGGCCGTCATACTCCCGACGAGCGTGGCGGACGACCCCAAGCGTGTCAAGCTCCTCGAGCTCGCCATCCAGCATGGCGAGGAGGGCAAAATCAACTACGACCCCATCGACCGCCTGGTGGGCGTCTACAACGACATCATCCACGATGGACTCCTCACCGTAGAGGAGTACTCGCGCGGGACCAACACCCCCGTCCGCGATATCCAAAAGATGGTGTCTCAGGCCAACTATATGGTGGAGTTCCTCGAGTTCATCAACGCGCCCGAGCAGTTCTATCTCGCCCGCGAGTTGAATCTTGCCGGCCCCCTTGCTGAGATGCCGGGAATCATGAGAAGCTGTGCGGACGAGGACGAGGAGGAGATCGTTCGCCAGGTTGTGTATGCCAATCTCGTCGTCGAGCCCGCGGGCGACCCTACACGCTTCATCCGCCGATTCAAGAAGATTCTCAAGTCGCCCGTGGCGAAGGAGTTCATCGAGAGCGAGGTCGAGCTGGCGGCTCAGGTAGTCGACAAGCTGGAGCAGATTCCGGTCGTCTCCACTGCATCCATTAGGGATGAGATTCGCGCTGACCAGTCGCTTGTCGACTCGTTTGCCAACGCTATGAACATCTCAGACGCTAAGGCAAAGGGAATCAAGGTCCTCTCGACACCACTTGACAACATCCAGCAGGCCTCAGAGCTTCTGGATAACGTGGACACGGCCATCTTTGACCATCTCACACCAGAAGACCTCAAGAAGGCGTCGAGGGCCCTGAACGCCATCATGGGTCGCGTCGAGGAGATTCGGTCGTTCGTCACGGCAGGCGGCAAGCGTGAGGCTTAGAGTCCAGCTGGGTGACAGCCCCCGTATCCACATCGAGGATGGTGACGCGGAGTCTTTCCGCAGGTCGGCGCTCTGGAAGCTGAGGATGCCCGCGGTCAGGCGCAACGCGGTGGGCTTTGACGGAGACGCCATACTCCTTAAGCAGGACCTGTCGCGGGTCGAACGGAAGGCCGTCACCGAGTGCCTCGAGCGGCTGGCACCTCAGGCCTTCGAGCTCACATATAACCAGGCTGCAGAGGCGGCGACTTCCGGTCAGGACAGCCTTCTCGACGAGAAGTCTCGCGTGGGTCTTGCAGTGAAGGCGCACAGCGCGGAGGTCCTGCCCGAGTACCTCGAGTTCAAGCAGGTGGTCGACGATGCAATGGTCAGGCCCCTGAGGGAGCGCCAGATGTGGGACGCGTTCTACATGTGCACCATGCGTTCCTCCGCCAACTTCTCGGTGCCCGGATCGGGCAAGACCGCCTCGACGCTCGGGACCTTCGCATACCTACGGGAGCGCAGGCTCGTGCGCAGGCTCTTGGTCATATGTCCCAAGAACGCTTTCGGCTCGTGGCGGGACGAGTGGGCGGCATGCTTCGGGAACGGTCTCGAGTGTAGGAGTCTCTGCTTCCATGACGAGCGCTTCGCAGGCGCGTCGACCGCCGCGAAGCGCAGGGAGCTCAAGCTCAATGCGGGAAGGTACAACCTCATCCTCATAAACTACGAGTCCACGGTGGGCCTCGCGGACGAGCTGGGTGAGCTCGCATCAGCCCAGACCATGCTCGTGTTCGACGAGGTGCACAAGGTCAAGCAGATAGGCGGCGTCAGGGCGTCGAGCGCCCTTGAGATAGCTAGCGACGCCCAATACGTGGTCGCGCTGACAGGCACGCCCATACCCAACTCGTACTGCGACCTGTACAACCTCCTCCACATACTGTATCCCCACGACTACGACTCGTTCTTCGGCTTCAGGCCCAAGAGGCTCGCCAAGCCAAGCGACCAGGAAATGAGGGAAATCAACGAGTCACTGCAGCCCTTCTTCTGCCGCACCAACAAGACGAGCCTTGGCGTGCCAGCTGCATCGTCGGACCTGCTCTACCGCGTCCCCGCTACCAGCGTCGAGCAGCACCTGCTCGACCACCTCAAGTGGGAGTACCGCCACGACGGTCTAGCGCTCATCATCAGGATCCTCCAGCTCGAGTCCGACCCGAGCATGCTCGGGTTGGGGCTCGGAAGTGACGAGATTGAGGGGCTCTTTGACGAGGAGCGAGAGGGCATACTTCCCCTCGACCCGCTTCCCGAGGAGCTCGAAAGCCTCGTCGCCCAGAAGCAGCCGTCCTCGAAGACCGACGAGTGCGTCATGCTTGCCGACCAGCTTCTCGGCGAGGGAAAGCCTCTCATCATCTGGTGCTTCTTCAAGCGGAGCATGCGCAACCTGAGGAGCCACCTGCGGAGACTCGGATGGATGGCAGAGATTATAGACGGCGGCGTGGACCAGCAGTCGCGAGATACGATACTGGGGCAATTCAAGGCGGGAGGCGTCGACGCGCTCATCACCAACCCGCACACCCTCGCGGAGTCAGTCTCGCTGCATTCGGTATGCCATGACGCCATCTACTTCGAGTACAGCTACAACCTCGTGCACCTCCTGCAGTCGAAGGACCGCATCCATCGGCTTGGGTTGCCGCAGGGACAGTACACTCAGTACCACTTCCTGCAGTCGGTCTTCGATGTCGACGGAGCCGACTGGTCGCTTGACGAGAACATCTACAACCGCCTGAGCGAGAAGGAGCAGACGATGCTCGACGCAATCGACAGGGGTGTACTCGAGGTGGGGTCCACTGACGACCACGACCTCGAGATGGTCTTCGAAGGGCTGTTCGGCAGCGAGCAGGACGAATCGTAAACGCAAGGAGCGAGGCCATGCGGAAACCGAACCTCTCGAAGTCGCGCTATACGAAGGGCATGCAGTGTCCCAAGATGCTCTGGATGGACCTGCATATGCCCGACCAGTTCGACAGCTCGGTCATGAACGATGCAATCCTTGCCACGGGAAGCCTCGTTGGCGACGTAGCGATGGGCTACTACGGCGAGTTCATTGAGGTGTCTTTCGACTCAAACGACTTCGAGGGAATGGTCGAGCAGACCTCAAAGCTCCTCGAATCTGGTTGTCGCACGATATGCGAGGCGACGTTCGCCTTCGACGGTAACCTCTGCATGGTGGACATCCTTCGGGTGGAGGACGACGGCGTCCACATAGTCGAGGTCAAGTCCTCGACACACCTCAAGGACATCCACTATCACGACATGGCATACCAGACGTGGGTGCTGAGGGAGAACGGACTGGACGTAAAGAGCGTCTCGCTCATGCACCTCAACAACCAGTACGTACGACAAGGGGACCTAGACCTGCATGAGCTCTTCACGGTGGAAGACTGCACCGACGAGGTAATGGGAATGCTGGCTGACGTGTCCGCCAACGTTTCGTCCATGAGAGAGGTCGCATCGCAGGCAACCGAACCAGACAAGCCTATTGGACTGCAGTGCAAACGTCCCTACGAGTGTGGTTACCGAGCATGGTGCTGGAAACACATACCAAAGCCCAGCGTATTCGACCTCAGCAGGATTCAGATGCGACAAGCACTCGACTTGGAGACCCATGGCGTCGTATCGCTCTCCGATGCGTACGAAAATGGGGCAATCACAAGCAGGCGCCAGCTAGTCCAAGCCGAGTGCGAAGCAAAGGGATTGAACGAAATCATAGACAGAGAATCCGTAAGCCGCTTCCTCAACGAGCTCTCCTTCCCGCTGTACTTCCTAGACTTCGAGACCTTCCAGCCGGCCATCCCCATCTTCGATGGCACGAGGCCCTACCAGCAAATACCCACACAGTATTCGCTGCACATCCTCCGCAGACCGAATAGCAAGCTAGAGCATCGCGAGTTTCTTGCGGACGCAGGATCGGACCCTCGCAAAGCGGTAGCAGAACATCTGGTCGAAGACATTCCGAAAGGTGCCTGCACGCTCGCGTATAACATGAGCTTTGAGAAAGGGCGCATCAGAGAACTAGCAGCCTCTTTCCCCGATATGCGTGCTCACCTCATGAGCATCCATGACGGTATGATGGACCTCCTTGTACCCTTCCAGAACGGCTGGTATTACAACCGCGCGATGGGCGGGTCCAATTCAATCAAGGCGGTCCTCCCTGCGCTCTTTCCGGGTGACCCCGAACTCGACTACCATGCACTCGACGGAGTGCACAACGGCTCCGAGGCGATGGATGCATTTGCAAGGCTCGGTGAAATGGAGCCCGAGGAAGCAAGGCGAACAAGACTTCAGCTCTTGCGGTATTGCGAGCTGGACACGTATGCCATGGTTAAGATCTGGCAGAGGCTCGTCGACGTGGCGAGCGATGGGCTTGCAGGCTCATCCACGCATCATCCGCCGACCAAAGCTATGATTGACAAGCCGCAAATCACCTTCGAGTATCACTCTCCCGAACAAGTCTATTGGCGTGGCAAACAGCTGGAAGGGATGACGTTTCGCGACGTACTGGATTTGGAAATCGTCGCAGACGGTGTGGAGCGTGAGTACAACAGCCGCCGCTACAAGGGCGGGATGGGCAACCTCCTCGAGGAGCGCTATTTCGGCTACCGCGCCAACTCCGACCGCGAGCCGGACTTCGCTGAGGCGGGGGTCGAACTCAAGGCCACCTGCATCGACCGTCGCAAGAACGGCACTGATGCAGCTGGTGAGCGTCTTGTGCTCACCATGATTCCCTACGACGAGGAAGCGCCGGAGTCCCTCTATGACTCGCACCTGTGGCATAAGTGCAGGAGGATGCTGCTGGTGTGGTACCGCCGCGATAAATCCATCGATCCCTACGACCAGCGCATCGAGCACGTGCTGTTGTTCACGCCACCCGCGGAGGACCTGCGGGTGATGGAGGCGGACTACGCGCTCATCACGGGGCTGGTGCGCACGGGACGCGCGGACGAGCTCTCCGAGTCGCTGACCACCTACCTCGGCGCGTGCACCAAGGGGGCGACCGCCGCGAAGAGCATGCGCGAGCAGACCTACTACGCTCCTGGAAGGCTTGCCCGCAGCCGAGCCTTTTCGCTCAAGCAGTCGTACATGAACTACGTGCTGCACCACTACGTCATGGGAGCGCCTGAGGCGGAGCACGTCGTAGCCGACCCGCGCGAGCTGGAGCGCAGGACGCTCGTGGAATACGTGACCGACCGCATCAACGCTCACATCGGAGAGAGCGACCGCGAACTCTGCCGTATGCTCGACCTAGAGTACACAGGCAACAAGGCGCAGTGGACGACCATCGCCTACCGGCTCCTCGGCATCAGGGGCGACCGGGCAGCCGAGTTCGAGAAGGCGGGTATACGGGTGAGGACGCTGCGCCCTGAGCCCAACGGAAAATCGCTCAAAGAGAGCGCTCCAATAACCAACATCGACTTCTTGCGGCTGGCCTCGGAACAAGACTGGAACGACTCCGAACTCAGGGGGCTTCTATCCGACATCCGCTACCTGTTCGTGGTGTTCCAGAAGGACGGCAACCGGACGGTTCTGCGTGGCTGCAAGGTATGGGGCATGCCGGAGCGCGACCTGGATGGACCTGTGCGCGAGTGCTGGGAGCGCACCCGCGACGCGGTAGTGCGCGGGGTGAAGCTCACGCGCAAGGTGAGCACAAATGGCAAGGTGAGCTACTCGAACGACTTTCCGAAGATTTCGGACGATATCGTCGCGCACGTGAGGCCAAGGGCAGCGCAGGCTGCTTACCGGCTTGAAGATGGCACGGAATTCGGCAACATCGAGCGCGACGCAGAGGAGCTTCCCGATGGACGTTGGATGACAAGACAGGCTTTCTGGCTCAACAGCTCGTACATGCTCAAGCAAATCGCTGACCTAATACTAAGCTGACAGCTCAATGACTTGACGAATCTGGGCGCTACAATTGGTCGATGTACATAAGCACGGTTCCGCACTACGCCACAGGAAGCGCCTGACATGAATCACATCAACTTCGATTGCCTCGATGACATAACCCACAGTACCCTGTTCGCCATACCAGACTACCAGAGAGACTATTCGTGGGGCACAGCCGAGGTCGAGACCCTGCTCGAGGACATTCGCGAGCTCCTGAACAGGAACGGCATCAATGGCACGCAGAAGCACTTCTGCGGTTCGATTGTGGTAATCAAATTCGACCCAACAGTGTCAAAGAACACGCAGGGGGCATTCCAGACGCTCAAACTCAAGAACTTCGAGAAAGTAAATGTAATCGATGGACAGCAACGACTGTCGACGCTTTCCCTTCTCCTGATAGCCATCAAGGAGCGACTCAAGGGATCGGGCTACGTCGTGTCCAAGTACGATGACATGATCGACACAGGCATGAAGGACAACAACGGGGACTTCGTACCCGTACTCAACTTCGCGGACCTTAACACGCAGAACTGCTACCGATCGCTGCTCTACGGCAAGCCTGTCAACTACTTCCCGAATCGCTCCGGGGCAAAGAACATGTGCAACGCACTCGAATTGTGTCGTAAGTTCGTCGATAGCGTGTGCTCGGCGACCACCGACGTGGAGGGAACCCTTGACAGGCTCATCGAGCAGGTGCGCTACCACCTCACCTTCGTGGGCATCTACTGCGAGGAGGAGGCTGACGCATACCAGATCTTCGAGTCCCTGAACGCCACCGGGCTCTCCCTGACGCCTGCCGAACAGGTCAAGAACCTCGTCCTCATGAAGTCTCAAGACAATAACGCGCACACTCTCAGCCAGTGGGAAAACATCGTGAGCACTGTGGGCGAGGCGAGGATTGTCGCGTTCCTATCCCACTACCTCTTCTACAAGAACAGCAGGCGAGTACCAAAGAAGGACGTCTACGAGGAGTTCAAGAGCCTCTTCAAGAAGGAGGCGGTGAGCATGGTGCTGAACGAGCTAACGGCATGCGCCTCCATCTACGGAGAGCTGAGGGAGCCGTCAGCGACCAACCAGGCGTCAGCACTTCTGCTCGACATGCGGGACCTTGGTGTCGAACAGGCATACGTACCGCTACTGGCTGCCGGAATGAGATTCGGGGTTCACACTAGCGACTTCAGGAAGGCGGCGGACGCGATACTCGTGTACATCGTCAGGCATCTGGTGTGCTCACAGTCGTCAAACAAGCTCGACACCGTATTCAGCCAGGCATGCGCGACGATAAAGGACGCCAGCAAGACCATAGATGACGTCATCGACTTCTTCAGAGGCAAGCGGATGGACGACGACCAATTCCACAAGCATTTTGCCGGGCTCACCTTTGACTACACGGCCAAGCCGCAAAGAATCGCCCGCACACTGCTGCGAAGGGTCGAAGAGTACGCACACGGATCTAATTACCCTGTGCAGTTCAACCGCGACGAGCTAACCGTAGAGCACGTCATACCCAAGCATCCGGAGATTGACGACCTGAGAGCGTGGATTGGCAATGACGTCGATGCGGATGACTTCGACTCTAAGCGCTTCACCGACCAGACCATAAAGAGTGTCGGGAACCTAGCCCTGCTGTTCCAGCCAGAGAACACCTCAGCTGGCAATGATAACTATGCCAGCAAGATTTCCGTCTACACGAGTCCCATGAAGGGCAAGGGCGGTAAGGACAGGGGCATACCACGGGATCACTTCAAGCTCATTGAAGAGATACTGGCAGACAACCCGACATGGTTTGACGGAAAGTCTGTGCAAACGAGGTGCGAGACGTTGGCCAAGATTGCCGTGGCGGCCTGGTCATAAGCAATGCTAGAGAAGGGCTCGTGAAAATCAGTTCAGATAGGACTCTTCGAACAACAGCTTGATCCTGTCCGGCCTTTGATCTATGATTTATCCCACAACTTAACAGTCCACAGCAGCGAATGGAGAAACGTGGACGACAAGACGATCAAGGTCGCCGAGCTCTTCGCGGGCGTCGGCGGATTCAGGCTCGCCCTGGACGGCTACCACGACCCGAATCACCCGGAGCTCGAGATGCCGGCGGCGGGCAACTTCAAGACGATATGGGCGAACCAGTGGGAGCCACCGGGGACCGACGCCAAGCAGTTCGCGTGGCGCTGCTACGAGAGCCACTTCGGCAAGGGCTCCTGCGTGAACGAGGACATCGCCGTGGCACTCGACAAGTACGAGGCCGGAGAGCTTGAGATTCCCGACGTGGACATGGTGGTGGGAGGCTTTCCCTGTCAGGACTACTCCGTCGCGCGACCCCTCTCCCAGTCTGGCGGTATCGAGGGCGAGAAGGGCGTGCTCTGGTGGTCCATCTACCGGTTCCTGCGCCTGAAGTCGCCCAAATACTGCCTCTTTGAGAACGTGGACCGGCTCCTCAAGAGCCCGGCGCGCCAGCGCGGGCGCGATTTCGCCATCATCCTCTCGTGCCTCGCGGGCCTCGGCTACTCCGTGGAGTGGCGCGTGGTGAACAGCGCGGAGTACGGCTTCCCGCAGAGGCGCAAGCGGGTCTTCATCTACGCGGAGAAGGATGCCCCTGAGTGGGACCTCGAGGCCAGGCTGACCGACGGGGTGATGGCCCAGGCGCTGTCAATCAAGGCGCCCAAGCAGACCAGCCGGGTGCTAGTCCCCGACGACGCATATGTGGCCACCCAGGAGTTCAACGTGGGAGGCAAACTCAGCCCCTTCGAGACGGCGGGCGCGATGCAGGCCTTCGTGTGCGCGACTGCGAGGGTGGTCGAGGACTACCACGGTCCTCGCAGGACGCTGGGCGACGTGCTCATCCCCGAGGGGGAGGTCCCCGAGAGCTACTTCGTGCCCGACGAGCAGCTTCCCCGCTGGGAGTACCTCAAGGGTGCCAAGCGCGAGCCACGCGTGGACAAGCGCACGGGCCACGAGTACTTCTACAGCGAGGGGGCCATGGCATTCCCCGACCTGCCAGAGAACCCGAGCAGGACGATCCTCACCGGCGAGGGAGGGTCCGGCGCCTCGCGGTTCAAGCACATCGTGCGGTGCGAGAGTGGGCGCTACCGCAGGCTCGTGCCTGACGAGCTGGACCAGCTGCAGACCTTCCCCAGGGGATGGACCGACACGGGTATGACCGACGGGCGACGGGCCTTTTGCATGGGGAACGCACTGGTCGTAGGAGTGCCTCACCTTATTGGTCGAGCCATTGATTGGGGTAAGTAAGGATTAAGATGGTGCAAGTGAGAAGCCCCGCCATGTGGTCGAGACACGACGGGGCCGTAAAGCGGAGGACGTATCTCCGCAGAACAAGAGGTTAGCATGAGCCTTGGCGCCGTGTCACTTTTTTCCGGGGCTGGCGGATTGGATGTTGGGTTCGAACTAGCTGGAGTCGAATTGCTGTTCGCCAACGAGCTTGATCATGATGCCGCAGAATCATGGCGCCTCAACAGGCCAGATGCCGTGCAAACTATGGCAGAAGGTGACATTTGTGATTACCAGGAAAGACTCAAAGAATTAGCTAGTGAGACGGATGTGGTATTCGGTGGGCCACCCTGCCAAGGCTTTTCCGTTGCGGGAAAGATGGACCCCAATGACGAGAGAAGTAAGCTCGTCTGGGCATTCATGAGTTCGGTCAAGACGCTTTCTCCCAAGCTATTCGTTATGGAAAACGTAAAGGCACTTGGGGCGCTCGCCAAGTGGTCTGACGTGAGGACAAGGCTGATACAACTTGCAGAGGAATCTGGATACGGCCACGCCTCTTTCATATTAAACGCAGCTGACTATGGAGTTCCGCAAGCACGAGAGAGGTTCTTTTTCGTAGGCCTGAAGGATGCCCCATGCAACTGGCTACACGCTGCAATTGCAAAGCACCTTGAGAACCATCGTCTGCCCCTGATTACCGTAAGGGAAGCTTTTGCTGGGCTTCCAAGGTTCGGTATGCCAGGAAATGATAAGGGAAGCACAGCCGAGATTCGCCTCGCCAAGAATCCCATTCTGCGCAAGAGTCCCTATGACGGATCCCTACTATTCAACGGACATGGTCGACCGATTAAGCTGGATTCCGTTGCGAAAACAATACCGGCGCAGATGGGCGGAAACCATACTCCCATTGTTGACCAAGCTCTTATCGATGACCCTAGCGGTTTCGACTGGGTCACAAACTACCACGAGCGACTGACAAGAGGATTGATTACTCCCGATGAGGCACAGCTTGAGATTCCTTCAACGCTGAGAAGACTTAGTATCGCCGAGGCGGCAGCCCTGCAGTCCTTCCCTGATGGATATCTTTTTTATGGAAGACAGAACAAACAATATCGTCAGATTGGAAACGCTGTCCCCTGCAAGCTTGCTTTTGCTGTGGCCGCATCAGCCATTAGCGCCCTTGTTGACTTCGATCACAAGCTCGCGAAGTAGTTGTCTGGCAGGCGTAGCCGTCTTCGCGCCAATACGTGCGTCTCTGATGAACGAGAGCAACGAATCGTATAAATCGTCTAATGGTATATCTTCCTTCGTCAACGTAAGAGTATCCAACAAAGCTTCGAACGGAATACAGGCAAGAGACTTACCCCGCATCGCGAACGAGGCGTAATCGGGCTCGTTCAGCACTTCGCCCTGAGTACCCGCACCATAACCATAA
>JAGAWD010000064.1 GCA_017941585.1 Olsenella sp.
ACAAAACGGCGTCGAGTGAACTGGCGAGGGTCTCCGGCGCAAAATGGCGTCGAGTGAACGATGCCCGGCGCAAAATGGCGTCGAGAGAACGATTTGAGGAGTCTCTCGACCGGGTTTTGCGCCGGCGAGGAGTCTCTCGACCGGGTTTTGCGCCGGAGACCTACCGACAACCCGCGAAATGTTTGAAGGCCCGCTACTCCCAGGGGACGAGCGCCCCCTGGGCATAGGAGACGCCCTCGAAGGTGAGTCCATGGGCCGGCGCCGTGGGACCCGCCGCCCTGCGGTCTCGTGCGAGAAGCGCCTCCGCAAGCCATGAGGGATCGCGGTGGGAACGCCCTACCTCGACGAGGCTTCCGACGATTATGCGCACCATGTTGTGGAGAAACGCGTTTCCGCAGACGTCGACCACGACGAGCTCCTCCCCCGCCTCCCTTTCGCGCGAGACGCGCACGTCGGAAAGGTGGCGGGAGGTCGAGCGTCCGTCGGACTCGATGAGGTCGGCAGACGAAGCCTTGCAGAAGCTCCTAAAGTCATGCTCGCCCACGAGGCAGGTCGCGGCGGCGCCCATCTCGTCAACGTCAAGCGAGGGGGCGGTGCGCAGCCACCACGCGTGGTCCCACGCAAGCACCGGCCGCGCCTGGCCGCAGCAGATACGGTAGCGGTAGCTGCGCGACAGGGCGTCGAAGCGCGCCGAGAAGCCGGGCGCCGCCTTGTAGAGGGCGCCTATGGAGAGGTCGTCGGGCGTCAGGGCGACGAGCGACGAGCGAAGCCGTCGGCCCACCCGGCCAAGCTCGGCCTCCGAGACGGGCACGCTCACGTACTGGGCGAGGGCGTGCACGCCCGCGTCGGTCCGTCCCGCGCAGGCCATCTCCACGGGGCGCCGCAGAGCCGTCTCGAGCGCGAGGCGAAGCTCGCCCTGCACCGTGCGCTGGCCGGGCTGCTCGGCAAAGCCGGCGAATCCAGACCCGCGGTATCCGAGGCGCACGACCAGCGTGCCGCCCGCGTTCGACTCACACATCACTCCTCCTTCGAGCGGCTGCCGCCATCGCCTAGACAAGCACGCACACAATAGCGAGCGCCACCGCGAACAGAACAAACAGCACGTCACGCGGCTTTGCGGGACGCGGAGGCATGACGCCACCCGCACCAGAATAGCAGCGGTCGCGCATGGCAAGTGCCAGCTCGTCTGCGCGCGCGAAGAGAGCCACCACAAGAGGGATAAGCACGGCAATCCACTTGCCTACGCGCTCCCGAACGCTCCCCTGGTCGAACCTGGTGCCCCGCGCGCGCTGGGCCATCTCGATGCGATCGAACTCGCCCATCGTCTCGGGAATGAACCTGAGGGCCATCCCGACCACCATGGCCACGTCACCCACCGGCATGCCCAGCCCGGAGAAAGGTCGAAGCCCGGCAACGAGCGCCGAGGCCACCTCCGTCGCCGATGTGGTCGCCGTCACCACGCACACGAACCCCACGAGCAGGGCGATTCGCCCAACCGCCATGGCGGCCCGGCCGAACCCACCCAGATTGATCCCCACGACCCCCACGATCTGCAAGTCATATGAGCCGTCGACCACAAGCGTGTTCGCCAAGATCGCGAAGGCCAGCGCCACCGCCGTCGGTCTGAGCGCCCGAGCAATCGTGCCCGCCCCCACGCGCGCAACGGCGAGAAGGACGACGAGCGCCGCCGCAAGCAGCACGAGTGCCAGCGGGGAGCGTGCCACGAACGCACCGACGCTCACGGCGACGAGCGCCACGAGCTTCGCCCTGGCATCGAGACCGTGCAGGGGCGTCTCCCCCGCCACATACGCTCCTATCGGCACCGACTTACGCATCGAGGGCCTCCAGTAGCCGCAGTGCGAGCGGGGGCACGAGACCGGCGGAGTCAAAGTGCTCTCGCGCCAGTCTCTCGCGACCAAGGTCCAGCACCTTCGCAATGCGACCCCCTCGCACAAGCACCATGCGAGTTGCCAGGGCAAGCCATTCGTCGGGATTGTGGGTGACGACAATCACGGCCGAGCCCTGTCGTGCAAGCCGAGAGACGACGGAGCCCAAAAGCTCGCGACCCTCGCCATCGAGGCCAGCCGCCGGCTCGTCGAAGACGTACGCGTTCGGACGCAGGGCGACAATGCCGGCGAGGGCCACCCGGCGCCTCTGCCCGCCCGAGAGATCGAACGGACTTCTGTCATGCAGCCGCTCCTCAACGCCCAGCTCCAGAAGCGCCTGTCGCGCTACTTGCTCCGCCTCCCGCACCGAAAGACCGCGATTCTTTGGTCCGTAGCTGACGTCCGCCAGCACCGTGTCGCAAAAGAGTTGATCGGAGGAACGCTGCAGCACGAGCCCGACGTCAGAGGGTCTGACGGGAGTGGCACCCAGCTGCCCCGGCGCGCCATCGGGTGTGAGCACGCCTGCGGCGACCAGCGCCGCCGTCGTCTTTCCGGCGCCCGATGGGCCGGCGACGAGCGTGACCTCGCCCGCGGGCGCACTAAAACTCACGTCGTCAAGCGCAACAACACCGTCGCGCCCGCGCCCATAGGTGACAGTAACGGATTCGAGAACGAGCGGATCGCCCGCGCCCTCCGATGCCCCACCTCCGTGGATACCACATTCCCCGCATCGTCCAGCGCCCCCCTCACGGGAACCTGGAGACACCTCACGCACAAGCAGTGCGCGCACCTCGTCAGTGATTCCACTCTCCCGAGCGAAGGAGACCATGGACGGCACGTCAAGCGAGTCGAAACGATAGCCAGAACGTGCAAGCATGGCAAGCGCATCGAGACACGTACCACGCAGTCCAGAGAGCGCCAGGGCATCGGCGTCGGCCAAGAGTTCTGTGGGCGTTCCCTCCCAGACGACGCTGCCCCCCTCCATGACGAGAACGCGATCCGCACGCAGCGCGTCCTCCGGATGATGCGTAATCTCCAAGACCCCCTGACCCATCTTGCAACACTCATTCACGATGGAAGAGATCCGCTCACGCGCAATGGAGTCAAGGTGTGCGGACACCTCGTCCAGCACGAGATAGCGTGGCTCCATGGCCAGCACTCCGGCTAGCGCCAGCCGCTGCTGCTGACCTCCCGAGAGCTCGTGCACGCCCCTTCGGGCCTTGCCTTCAAGACCGCACAAGGCAAGGGCGCGGTCCACACGCCCCTCAACCTCCCTTTCGGAAAGCCCAAGGTTACGTGGGCCGAAGGCAACCTCGTCCCAAACGACCGCCGTCACAAGCTGCGCCCGCGGATCCTGCTGTACGTAGCCAACTTCCGAAAAGAACGTTCTGCGCGAAGACTCCGATGAAAGCACTCCGTCGACCTCAACCGTTCCCCTTGAGGGAACGAACGATCCATTGGCAAGACGCGCAAGGGTGGACTTTCCGGACCCGTTTTTCCCCAGCAGCGCCACGTGCTCGCCAGGCGCGACCCCTAGCGACGCATCGCGCAGCACGCGGGCGTCACCAGAGCGCGAAGCCTTGTCACCGCCCTGATAGGCAAAGTCTATGTGGCTCAGTCGAAGCATTGTCTCCTCAGGTCGCGCGTCGGCGCGAGCATCACGCAGACGTCACGTGCGCGCCACGGACGCCATACGTCGCCCGCATGGTGCGCATATCACGCGCAAGGGAAAGCGAATAAAACAGCGGCTACATCTACCTTAGCGGAAACGAATTCCCTCCGAAACTGCCGGAGTTCCAAAATGGGCGCCTCCCAAGGAGTTGACACTCCTGGTCCCTATGTCCTGCAACGGGTAACCAGCAGGGCTGGTTTCGTACCAATTGAAGAGGACTAATCGAAACTATAGGTGATTAGCATGAGATGACCTCATGCAGTCTCTGGGGAGTGGGTCAGCGTCGAGTGGACTCGCCTCGCCCCCTCTGGAGCGCAAATCGGCGTCGAGTGGACTCGCCTCAGCACCCTTGGAGCGCAAATCGGCGTCGAGTGGATTCGCCTCGGCACCCTTGGAGCGCAAAATGCGGTCGAGTGGATTCGCCGGAGCGCAAATCAACGTCGAGTGGATTCGCCAATCGTCCACTCGAGCCACTTTTGGATCGCGTGCCGAACGTTGGTGTCAAGGCCGCCTTCCTATAAAAAGGTGGCCGCGCCTAGAATCGTGATTTGAGACTAAAGACGATTCGAGAAAGGCAGCGGCCAA
>JAGAWD010000065.1 GCA_017941585.1 Olsenella sp.
CTCTTCTATAATCGTTACCTGCAAGTGTGTTAAGACTGGGAACCGCCGTGTACCGGACGGTACGCACGGTGGTGTGGGAGGACGGCGCGCCGACTAACGGCGCGCCTCCTACCCGATTGCATGGTCGCGTTACGCTTCCTTGGTCCTAGTCCTAGGCGAGGTCCCTCGCGCCCGGGTGTCCGTACGCACCCTCCGCACTCAGCGCAGCGTCTACGATCGCCTGCTCGAGCGCCTTCGTGGCGGTGACCCCCACAACATCGACGGGCATGTTCACCTCGCCCGTCGCCATCACGAAGACCGTGTCGCCGTCGTTGGTCGTGTGGGTGGGGTAGATCGCGTGCGCATAGGCGTCTGCCGCCATCTGAGCGACCTTCGTGGCCTGAGCCTTGGTGAGGCTGGCGTTTGTCACTATGCAGGATATGGTCGTGTTCGTGCGCAGGGGCATGCTCCCCATGCCCGTCGCGATGTGCTCAAGCGCAAAGTCTGGCGATATGACCTTCTTTCCGCTCTCGTCAAGCACTCCCGCGATGTAGCTTCCATCGAAGGGGTCGCGCACGTTGCCGACGGCGTTGACTGCGGCAACGGCTCCGCATGCCAGGGGCCCCAGCTGCTGGACGCCCTGTCCCAGCCCGGCCTTCATCGCACGATCGGGACCCGCGAGTTTGCCGACCAGGCACCCCGTTCCTGCTCCTACGTTGCCGGAATCAAGCGGCTCCTTTGGCGCGTCGAGTGCGCGCCGGACCGCGGCAACGCCAAAGTCCGCGTTTGGCCTGACATGGGCGTTGCCGCACGCGAGGTCGAACAGGCAGGCGGAGGAGACTATGGGCACGACGCCTACGCCCACGTCGAATCCGATTTCTCGGCGCTCCAGCTCCTCGGCAACGCCGCAGGAGGCCGAGAGGCCGTAGGCGCTCCCGCCAGAGAGGACGACGGCATGCAGGACGTCGACCGTCTCCTCGGGGCGAAGCAGGTCCGTCTCGCGCGTTGCCGGCGCGCCCCCTCGCACGTCGACCCCGCCGGTTGCCCCCTTTGGGCAGATGATTACCGTACAGCCGGTGCCAGCCTCCTCGTTCGTTGCGCTTGCGGCAAAGATGCCGGGAATCTCCGTGATGTTTTCCATGCTATGCCACTCCCTTCAATAGTCCCGCAATCGTCCACTTTCGGTCGGAGTCCGTGCCCAGCGCCTCGAGCGCTCGCATGGTTCGCGCGATGGGCAGCCCCACGACGTTATAGTAGTCGCCCTCGATGGATGCGACGAGGAGTCTGCCCCTTCCCTGAATGCCATATGCCCCTGCCTTGTCGGAGGGTTCGCCTGAGCGTACGTAGGCGTCTATCTGCTCGTCGGATAGTTCGTGGAACGTTACTGCGGTCGTCTCGACGAACGACTCCGACCGCCTCTCGCCATGGACGGACGAGACGAGGCACACACCCGTGGAGACATGGTGCTTCTTTCCCGAAAGCTTTCGAAGTGTGTTTCGCGCATCCTCGGGAGACGAGGGCTTGCCCAGCACTTCTCCGTCGGGCGACCAGACGATCGTGTCGGCGGCCAGTACGGTTTCGCCCCTGAGGTCTTCGGGGAGACTTGCGGCGCAGGCATTCGCCTTGAGAATGGCAAGTCGCTCGACGAGGTTGGTCGGAAGCTCGCCGTCTCGGGGAGTCTCGTCGACGTCTTGCGTCATCACCTTGGGCTCGATTCCCAGTTCCTCGAGAAGCTCCCTACGTCGTGGGGATGCCGATGCTAGTATCACGGGGACCTCCGTATATCGAGGGGGACCGCAGAGAATTGCGGTCCCCCTCATTCTACGTCAGGGTGTTATGTGCTGCCACCGACTACTCGATGGTGATGGCAGAGACGGGGCAGTTGTCCGCGGCTTCCTGGGCGTTGTCCTCTTCCTCCTCCGGGATGTCCCCCTCGATTGCCACGGCGATTCCCTCGTCCCCGATTGTGAACACGGCATCGCAGGTCGATTCGCAGAGACCGCAGCCGATGCACTCCTCGCTCACGGTAGCCTTCATGATTGGTTCCTCTCCTTTGCGCCTCGGGACCAGTTCCCAAGCTTATGGCACCATTTGTACTCTTTTGCGAGTCGCGATGCCACCCATGTGGGCTAGATTTTCGGCAATGCGGCGTTATCGCGAGCGCCTGACGTGGGTGCCGCGGGTCAAATGAGGCGGGCGAGACGGGGCTACCCGCGACGCTCGAGGATGGTGACGCTCTCCACGTGGAAGGTTTGCGGGAAGAGGTCCACGGGAGTCACCGAGCGCACCGTGAAGGAGTCCATCTCCTCGAAGCGTCCCAGGTCGCGAGCGAGCGTGGCGGGATCGCATGATACGTAGGCGATGCGTCGCGCGGGTTGGCTCGACAGCAGCCTGACAACCTCCTCGCTGAGGCCGGCGCGCGGAGGGTCCACGACGATGACGTCGGCTTCGGTATCCGGAAACTCTCGGCCGGCGTCGCCCCCGACGGCGTCGACGTTGGCGAGCCCCGCTCGCTCGACGTTTCTCCGGAGGTCCCGAACGGCTGGCCCGTAAGACTCGACGGCGGAGACGAACGCGCTCTTGCGTGCGAGTGGCACCGTGAAAGTGCCGGCCCCGCAATAGAGGTCCATCGCCTCGTCGTTCTCGGTGGGGGAGAGCCCCCCTATGACGAGATCGACCAGCTTCTCTGCCGCAGAGGTGTTTACCTGGAAGAATGACGGTGCGGAAACCACCATCTTTTCTCCCGCGATCAGTTCCGTCCAGCTTCCCTTGCCCGAGAGGCGCTCCACGCCCACGATCTTCCGTGCCTTCGTCGGACCCTTTTCCAACACGTGTACGACCGAAGTCGTCTTTGCCGCGTCGCCCAGGATCTTGGCGGCCTGTGCGCGGGGGAAGGGGCCCGGCTGCGTCCAGAGCGCTATCTCGACCTCCTTCGTCCTCTTTGAGGCCCTAATTCCTATTCTGTCTATATCGAGCCCATGTGAGTTGGCGAGGTACGAGACCGCGCCCGAGATTGCCTTGGGAAGCTTCTTGAAGCGCGAGTCGAGAAGGACGCAGGCATCGATCCTTATGACGCCTGAGCCGGCCCTGTCGTGCATGCCTATGGTGGTGCGACCCCCCGTGCGGGAGAAGGCCAGCTCTATCTTGTTGCGGTAGCCCCAAGGGTCGGAGGGGGAGAGGCACGGCCCCACGAGCTCCTCCGAGCGGTCGGGCTCGAAGTGACCTATCCGGGTCAGGGCGTTTGCGACGTTCTCGCGCTTCGCGCGCGCCTGGGCCTCGTAGGACATGGCCGCCCACGGGCATCCTCCGCAGATCGAGGCATACGGGCAGGGGGGATTGACGCGCAGGGGAGAGGGCTCGACAACTCTTGCGACCTCTGCCCTCGCAAACGACTTCCCCTTGGAAACGACCTTGGCCTCAACGGTGTCTCCTGGGACGGCTTCCGAGACGAATACGGTCATGCCATCCTCGTCATGCGCGATGGCGTCCGAACCGTATGCCATCCTCTCGACCTGCAGCAGCATTGCCTCTCCCCGTGCTTCCGGTTCTCGTTGCGGTACTGATCGCGTCGCGGAGCAGCCCGTGCGCGACGATTCCCCGTCCACATTCTGCCAGACTTTCCCGTGGTCTTTTGCGGGGGTGCGGCGGCTCCCCATTATTACCGTGGCCCCGCCGCGCGCGATTGGCCTATTCGCGGTATTGGAAGGTTCTCCGATAATTTGACCTCCGGTACATAGAATTGAATATCTATGCAAAAAAATAGTATATTGCAATTTTGTTTCAGAACATTTGGAAGCTATGCGCTAAGACATGCGACATCGATGACGCCTTACCTTCTCAACTATTTGAAATCATAAAATACCAGTTAGGTTGCTTGATTATTGCTGAAATTGATTATCTACTACCGTTTAGAGACGAGATTCTACCGTTCCCCCCGTATAGGCTAAGCCTGAGAAAATGGAAAATAGTTATTGGATATAGTTCTGTTTAGCGTTATTGTTGGTACTGCAGAAGATGGCTCGCGCCACAACCGAGTGATTCGGACCACGTTCTGCAGTTGTTATTCGTTTCGAGTGTCGAGTGTTTTTCTCGGCACGAAAGGAGTGGGAGGAACCATGGCTAACGGGCTCTATGTCCACAGCGAAATTGGCCCCCTGAAGAAGGTCTGCCTGCACCGTCCCGGCGAGGAGCTGCTGAACCTCACCCCGGACGACCTCGAGCGCCTTCTGTTCGACGACATCCCCTTCCTGGAGGTCGCACAGGCGGAGCACGACAAGTTTGCGGAGCTCCTCCGCAACGAGGGCGTTGAGGTTCTCTACCTCGAGAAGCTCACCGCAGAGGCCCTCGACGCGGCTGGCTCGCGCGAGGAGTTCACCGAGCAGTGGCTCGACGAGTCTGGCCTTCGCGGCCACAACACCCGTGGCATCGTTAAGGAGTTCATGGACTCCATCGAGGACACGCAGGCCTTCGTCGAGAAGTGCATCGCCGGCATCCGCAAGAACGAGCTGGACATTCCCCACAGCTCCGGCAGCCTCTCTGCCATCGTCGACGACCAGGACGCCGTCACCGACCTCCTGATCGACCCGATGCCCAACACCTACTTCACCCGCGACCCGTTCGCGATCGTCGGCAAGGGCGTCAACCTCAACCACATGTACTCCGTGACCCGCAACCGCGAGACCCTTCTCGGCAAGTACATCTTCCGCGATCACCCCGAGTACAAGGACGCTCCCCTTTGGTACCGTCGCGACAGCGCCTACCACACCGAGGGCGGCGACGTCCTGAACCTCAACGCCCACACGCTCGCCATCGGCATCTCCCAGCGCACGCAGGCTGCCGCCATCGACACCCTCGCCCGCAACATGTTCTGGGGCGACAAGGGCTGCGAGATCGACACGATCTACGCCTTCAACATCCCGGCGTCCCGTGCCTTCATGCACCTCGACACGGTCTTCACCCAGATCGACGTTGACAAGTTCACCATCCACCCGGGCATCATGGGCACGCTCCAGGTCTTCAAGATCACCAAGGGCGCCAAGGATGGCGAGCTCAAGATCGAGGAGATGGTCGACACCCTCGAGAACATTCTCGCCAAGGCCCTCGGCCTCGATGCCGTCAAGCTCATCAAGTGCGGTGGCGGCGACCCCGTGGCGGCCGCCCGCGAGCAGTGGAACGACGGCTCCAACACCCTCTGCGTCGCACCTGGCAAGATCTGCGTCTACCAGCGCAACTCCGTCACCAACGACGTGCTCTACAAGGAGGGCCTCGACCTCATCGTCGTCCCGTCCGCAGAGCTCTCCCGTGGCCGTGGCGGCCCCCGCTGCATGAGCATGCCCTTCGCTCGCGAGGACATCTAAGCTTTACCCATACCTTGTCCGGAGACGGCGCGTCCGTCTCCGGACTTTGGCTGTGATTGGTATCTTGCGCCGACAGGCGCTACGTTTTTTGATCGAAAGGATTCAAACATGGGCGTCAACCTTCGTGGTCGTCACTTCCTCAAGCTCCTCGACTTCACTCCCGAGGAGATCAACTACCTGCTCGACCTCTCCGTCGACTTCAAGAACATGAAGCGCGCCGGTATCCCTCACCGTTACCTCGAGGGCAAGAACGTCGCCCTTCTCTTCGAGAAGACTTCTACGCGCACCCGTTGCTCCTTCGAGGTCGGCGCGTATGACCTCGGCATGGGTGTCACCTACCTCGATCCCTCCGGCTCCCAGATGGGCCACAAGGAGTCCATCGCGGACACCGCCCGCGTTCTCGGCCGCATGTTCGACGGCATCGAGTACCGTGGCTTCGAGCAGGCCAAGGTCGAGGAGCTCGCTCACTACGCCGGCGTCCCCGTGTGGAACGGCCTCACCAACGAGTTCCACCCCACGCAGATGCTCGCCGACATCCTCACCTTCAAGGAGAACTTCAACAACGACATCAAGGGTCGCACCCTCACCTTCATGGGTGACGCTGGCAACAACGTCGGCAACTCCCTCATGGTCGTCTGCGCCAAGCTTGGCGTGAACTTCGTGGCCTGCGGACCTACCGCCAACATGCCCGAGGCCGAGCTCGTCGAGCAGTGCCGCGCCATCGCCGCCGAGAACGGCTCCACGATCACCCTCACCGAGGACGTTCACGAGGGCGTGAAGGACGCTTCCGCGATCTACACCGACATCTGGGTCTCCATGGGCCAGCCTGATGAGCTCTACAAGGAGCGCATCCCCCTGATGGAGCCCTACCGCGTCACCTCCGACGTCATGGCCCAGGCTCAGGACGACTGCATCTTCCTGCACTGCCTGCCCTCCTTCCACGACACCAAGACCACCAAGGGTGCCGAGGTTGCCGAGAAGTTCGGCATCACCGAGATGGAGGTCACCGACGAGGTCTTCGAGTCCCGTGCCTCCAAGGTCTTCGACGAGGCCGAGAACCGCATGCACACGATCAAGGCCGTCATGTACGCCACCCTCAAGTAGCGAGGTTTTCGAGGGGCGTCGCTCGATTC
>JAGAWD010000066.1 GCA_017941585.1 Olsenella sp.
CCACCTCTCACACCCCTTTCGCTACTCTGTAACTATGCCACAACGCGCCCTGCCTCGTCACCGCGCTCCGTCGATACAATGGGGCCAGATTCTCCCGGACAAAGCGTTACGGTCCCAACGTCCTTTGTGCACAAGAAGACGGACCCCGCGCCCTCGAGCACCTCGATGCACTCTGGGCTTGGGTGTCCGTAGCGATTGTCCTTTCCGGCGCTCGCGACGGACACCTCCGGATCGATTGCCCTTGCGGACCCGACGTCGATAGACACGCTCGATCCATGGTGGCCCACCTTGAGGAAGTCGACGTCCCCCACGCGGCCGGCATCCACTGTGGCCCTCGTCTCCTCGCGCTCGGCATCTCCCGTAAGCAGGCCGCTGAGCCTGCGAGCCCCTCCATCGAAGCACAAAAGCAGCTCGAGCGAGTGGGAGTTCTCGGATCCATCGACGCCACCGGTCGGCCAGACGACCTCGAGGGAGAACGACCCGACGCGGAGAACGTCCCCCAGGGCAACCTCGTCGACTCGAGTCCCGACAAGAGCCGAAACGCACCGTGCGGCGTCATCGGACATGCACTGTCTCACGCCATCGGCAACCACGACCCTATCACAAGGAATCTTCCCCGCGAGGTCGTCCAGGCCGCCGTAGTGGTCGTCGTGAAGGTGCGTTACGATCACCGCGTCCAGATGCATGACATGAAGTTCGGAGAGCTTTGACAAAACCCTCTCGTCCGGTCCCGCGTCCACGAGCACCGCAGAGGCACCGTCCTGAACGAGAATCGCATCGCCCTGTCCCACGTCGAGCACGCACACGCGGGCGTCTGCGAAGAATCGCCATCTGGCCACGAGAAGGCCGCACGCGAGGGCAACGCCTGCGACGACCGCCAGAACCGCCCCTCGCGAGACGCGGGGCCAGATTACGAGCAGGGCACCCGCCGCCAAAACAAGGGCGACAAAGGAGAAACCGGCATCGACCTCTAGGTGCACCGAAGCGCACGGTGCCTGCGCCATGACCTTGAGAAGAGACGAGCAAGCGTCGCCGACGCGGGTGGCCACCCAGACGACGGGCGACGAGAGCGGCGTCCCCACAAGGAGCGCACCGACGAACCCCAGCCCCACAAGAGCGGTAAAGGGAAGCGCCAGCACAACGTTTGCGACCGGAGCCACAATAGAGAACTCAGAGAAGACCGGGCAGGTAATGGGAATCGTGGCCACCTGGCAAACGAGGGTTGCCGCGAGCGACTCCTTGGCAAAATCCAACGCGTCGCCCACCCTGCCCCCAGTGCCATGACGGTGGCGCGGTGTCCGCGGTAGGGCCGACATCTCCTCGATGACATAGCTCGCGTATCCCCTGAAGAGGCAAAGCGCGATCACGGACGTTACGGAGAGCGTAAAGCCGAGCCCGCCCGAGGCATGCGGATCGAAAAGCGCCATGCCGAGGGCAACGATGCAGACGGCGGAAAGAGCGTGTCCGCGTCGTCGCGAAAGCAGAGATCCAAAGGCGAGCGCCGACATGAACCAGGATCTTACCGCCGAGATGGGGGCGCCGCAGAAAACAACGAAAGCCCCGCTTACGCCCAGCAGCAGCATTGTGCGGGTGCGAGGACCCAGTCGCGTTCTCTCGAGCGCCAGCGAGACGATGGACGAGACGATGGCGATGTGACCGCCCGAGACGGCGACGAGGTGCGCGACGCCGCAGGTCGAGAAGAGATCGTCGAGTCCAGAGTCATCCATGTAGTCTCGAACCCCGCAGATGCTGCCGGCAAGCAGCGCCCCGCCCTCGCTCTCTTCGGGCCGAAAGGACGCGACGACAGCCTCTCGCGCCGCGGCGATCATCCCCGTCAGCCCGGTCGGCCCATCGACCGAAACGATTCTAACCATGCGGACAGAACCCACCACTCCCACCAGACGATTTGCGTCACCCCACTCGTCGTCCCCGTTCTCCCTGAACCTTCCCACTCCACGGACGACGCTCCCCTGCGCGAGGCGACCGTCGGTGGTGAGCCAGATGTCACACGTCCCTCCCCGCCCGTCCGTCGCCCTCGCACGGCTCCTGAAACCCTGCAAGCCTCTCGATGCGTCTCCGACGATTCGTAAAGACCGGGACGACACGGGGCTCGACCTCATTGCCTCGAGCCCGGCTTCGGAGTAACTCTTGCGGACGACACATGAGACAAGCGCCAGCGCCGTGCACAGAAGCGCCAGGCAGGCTGCTCCTCCCCTGCCCTTGGAGCGAACCACGAGCAAGAGCGAGCCTGCAGCTGCAAATAGCGCAAGGGGCAGTAGCGGCAGGAGGTCGTGTCCGGAGATTCGCGCCCCAAGCACCAGCCTCTCGCAAACGATGGTTGAGACAAGCGCGTAGAGCGCAGGAGGGACCTCCGGTCGATTGGGGGGCCGAGCCACGCTATACACAGATCGAACCCTTCAGCTTCTCGAACTTCTTCTCCCCAATCCCCGAGACCCTCATGAGGTCTTCAGGACTCACAAAGGGCCCGTTGCTCGATCGGTCCTCGACGATCGCCCGTGCCGTGGCCTCGCCAACGCCCGAGAGGGCCTGTAACTCGTCGGCGGTTGCCGTATTTATGTTCACGAGACGAGGCACCGCCGCGGATGAAGCGTCGCCAGTGGCGCCGGACGCGGCACCCGTTTGAGCTCCACCGCTCGAGAAGGCGGCAGACTCACCCCATGCGGGGACATGCACCTTCTGACCGTCTGAAACCCGCTCGGCAAGATTCAGCCCAGTTGTATCTGCCTCCGGCGCAAGGCCACCTGCCGCATCGACGGCGTCGCGCAGCCTAAGGGCGTCACCCTCCAGTTCGAATACGCCGGGAGAGACAACGGCCCCGTCCACGTGAACGACAACCGTGGGGACGGTCTGGCCGTCGTCCTCCGACGCACCGCCATCCGACCCGCGCTTATCCTCGCCGCCAGATGACCTCTCCGAGTTCTCGGGTACGTTTTGCCGCTCGGCGGAAACACCCCTCTCGACACTAAAGGATCGCCCGCGCTGCGCAACGGAGAGGGCGCCTACGCCGCACAGGATGGCGGCAATCGCCATGCATGCCAGTATCGTCGCGCGCCGGCCCCTCAGCCCGAGCCTCTCAAGTAGCCGTATGGAACGCTTCCCATGCATCTGCGCCATACAAAATCACCCCCGCTACCATCTTGGCGAGCGGGGGCGAGCGTCGGAACTAGAAAGTAAAAAGCGCTTGTGCTGGGCTTGTGCATAACTTGCCGAATCTGCAGTGGCCTTATGTCACCAGGGCTTCCAGCTACACGCCGCAATCAATCTCCGCGGGTGCCAGAGTCTTGTGCCTGGCTCTCATGCAACGTGGCGGTCGATAGGACGGGCACTGGTCAAAGTCGACGTATTCTACGTTATCCACCAGGTCCTCGATCATTTCTTCATGGTCGAAGGAGTCCCAGGCCGCATGCACCTGATCGAGCTTTGCGTGAGTCTCGGGGCGGCGCGGCATGAAGAGGGTGCAGCAGTCCGCGGCGTCTTGGGTGCTGATTTCGTACGTGCCGATCTCCTCGGCGCGCCTCATGATCTCCTGTTTGTCAGACCCAATGAGCGGCCTCAGAACCGGCATGCTTACCATCTCGTTCACGGCGGCGATGTTGTCGAGCGTCTGGGACGCCACCTGTCCGAGCGACTCGCCCGTCACGAGGGCCTTTGCGCCCTCGAGCTCGGCCAGGCGCTCTGAGACGGCGAACATGACACGCCGATACGTTATGATTCTCAGGCTCTGCGGGACGGCAAGAGAGATCTCCCGCTGGCGCTCGCCGAAGGGTACGACGTACAGCCTGCCTATCATGCCGGAGGGTTCGAGGGCGCTGACGATGTCCTGGCAGAGGTACTCGCTGGTGTCTGCCGTCATCGGCCTTCCAGAGAAGTGCACGGGAACGCATATCGCCCCGCGCCGACCGACCATCCAGGTGGCGACGGGAGAGTCGAATCCGCTCGAGAGGAGCGTCACGACCTTGCCCGCGGTTCCGACCGGCAGGCCGCCGACCCCGGGCTCCGAGGCTGCATAGACGTACACGCTCGCCTGAACGACCATGACGACAACGGTCACGTCGGGATGGTGCATCTCGACCTTCTTGTCGGGAAACGCCTGGCAGAGAACGCCTCCGACCAGCCTGTTAAGATCAAGCGTATGAAGCTCGTAGTCGGTCGCGGAGCGCCGCGCGTGAACCTTGAAGCTCGAGAAGTCCCCGGCCTCCCCCAAAGCCCTCACGGCCGCAGCACAGTACTCGTCCTGATCGAGAGCGCAGAGATACGCAAGGGAAACGCGCGCCACGCCGGGCACGCGAGAAATGGCGTGCGCCAGCTCTGGAGTGGCGCGACCGCCCTCGACCGTGACAAGAATGTGACCGGAGATGCGCTTAATCTCCCTGACGGGAAAGTCCCTCAATGCACGACGCAAATTTGCCACGAGCTGATTTTCAAAGGTTGAGCGGTTCTTTCCCTTGAGACCAATCTCGTGGTAGTGGACCAAGCAGACCCTGTCCGTCATGGCTTACAGGTTGTGCTCGACGCGAGCGTTCGAACCCTTGATCTCCTCGTCGAACTTCTCCTCCACGAAGCCGAGGACGCCGCTCTCGATCTCCTGCATGGCGATGGAAACGGAATCCTCGCCGGAGACGACGGGAGTGATGTCATCGAATTCCTGGATCGCCGTGACGCGAAGATGCTGACCGCGCACCATGTTGTTGATATCGCAGGCACGCTTGGAGGCAATGGTGCAGAGCAGGAAGGGATTGTGCTCGGTCTTCTCGAGCAGGTCATCAATCTGGGGTTTAGTAACTGCCATTTTGGGAGTTACCTCCATTCGTCTCGTAGAGATCCAGCAGACGTGCCAGGTCTTCGGTTGCCTGGCTCAAATCGTCGTTGACAACTCGGGCATCATAGCGCGGCGCCAGCTCCATCTCATCGCGGGCATTTGAGAGCCGGAGCTCTATAGAGTCCTCGTCCTCGGTGCCACGGCCTCGCAGACGCTCCTCGAGAACTGACATGGAGGGAGGCTCGATGAATATAAGCACGGCGTCGGGATACACTTGCCTTACGTTAAAGGCGCCTTGAACGTCGATCTCGAGAATGACCGACTTGCCATCGGCGATTCTTTGGTCAACCTCGCTCTTGAGCGTACCGTACTTATGTCCATGGACGTCGGCCCACTCAAGAAACTCGCCGCGCTTGATGCGCGCGGCAAAGTCCTCGTCGCTGAGGAAGTGGTAGGTCTCACCATCCACGTCCTCAGGTCGAGGCATACGCGTAGTAGCCGAAACCGTCAAGCCAAGGTCGGGCCGCTGGCTGCGCACGCGCTTCACCAGCGTACCCTTCCCAGCGCCTGACGGTCCGGAAATGACGAATAGTCGAGGTATCCTAGCCACTTACTTGGAAAGAACCTCGAGAAGCTGCTCGCGCTGACGGGCACCAAGACCCTTGACGCGACGGGTAGCGGAGATGCCGAGCTCGTCCATGATCTTGGTGGCCTTGGCCTTACCATAGCCGGGCAGGGACTCGATGAGGGCAGACACCTTCATGCGGCTAGCGATGGGATCCTCGGAGTTGAGAACCTCCTCAAGGGAGACCTCACCCTTCTTGATCTTCTCGCGAAGCTCTGCGCGGGCGTGACGAGCCTCGGCGGCTTTCGCGAGAGCTGCCTTACGCTGCTCGTCGGTGAGCTGGGGTAGTGCCATGTTTCCTCCAAACATCGAAATGTTTTGACTATTCACGCCGCAGGTAACAACTGCAATTCAACGTGCAAGACGATAGTTTGCCAATTACGAGGGCATTAATCAAGTACTACTGGGCAAAATCGCACGTACAAGGCACATAAACACACAAAAAAACGTCGCGTACGGACAAAGGGGGGACAAATTTCTCCCTACATCAGCTCCTCGACGACCTCCTCAAACGAGCGAAGCGGGTCTTCGGCCTGGGTTATCGGACGCCCGATGACGACCTTTGAGGCACCAGCGTCCATCGCGGCGCGCGGCGTCGCGATGCGTTTTTGGTCTGCGACATCTGTACCGATTGGGCGAACGCCCGGCGTGACAATGAGGGCGTCAGGCCCGAGAAGAAGTCTCATTTCGGCCGCCTCCTGCGGCGAGCATACGATTCCGTCCGAACCGGCATTGACAGACAGGCGCGCAAGGCGAGTCACCTCGTCCCTTATCGGATGATCAATTCCGACCTCCCCCAAAGCGTCCTGATCCATGCTGGTAAGAACGGAGATGGCAACCAAGCGAGTGCGTGGTCTGCCCGTCTCGCGCGCCGCCTCCTCCACCCCCGCTCTTGCCTGGGAGACCATGGCGCTCGAACCGAGCCCGTGAATCGAAAGGATATCCGCGCCGGTGAGCGAGGCAGACCTTGCGGCCCCTCTTACCTGGAACGGTATGTCATGAAGCTTGAGATCGAGAAAGACGTTCAGCCCCCGCTCGCGCATCGCAGATACGATCTTGGGTCCCTCGGCGTAGAACAGGGTCATGCCCACCTTGACCCAGCGCGCCCGGCCGGAAAGCCTGTCCGCAAGGTCAAGGGCCTCGTCCACACCACAGTCGAGCGCGACGATTATCGCGTCGCGGGCCTCATCCTCCGTTAGCATTCCACTGCTCCAATCAGCTCGTTGATGTCAGAGACGTTCTGGGACAAGGCCCAGGACTCCAGCTCGGACAAAATGCGGGGAGCGGCGGTGGGGTCGACGAGGTTCGCCGTCCCGACGGAGACCGCGGTGGCGCCCGCCAGGATGAACTCGGCCGCATCCTCTCCGCTTGTCACTCCCCCGATCCCGCATATCGGGATGTCTACTGCATTGTGGCACTCCCATACCATGCGCACGGCGATGCTGTGGATGGCGGGGCCCGAGAGGCCTGCCGTCGGACGGGAGAGCTTGCTCTTGCGAGTGCTGACGTCTATCGACATCGCTGGAATGGTGTTTATGAGCGACAGCGCGTCGGCACCCTCAGACTCGAGGGCGCGCCCGATCTCGCCCACATCATGGGGAGCCATCTTCACGACGACGGGACGCCGGGTGCGTGGCCGCACCGCTCTCATGACCTCCGCCGCGGCACCGGGGGTCGCCCCCATGGCCGCACCGCCCCTGCTCACATTTGGACAGGAGATGTTTATCTCGAGCCCCGAGGCAAAGGGCGCCAGCTCTTCGAACAGCTCGACCGCACGGACGTACTCGTCGAGAGAGTGCCCCGCGACCTGGCAGATGACGCGGCAGCCACGCTCTTCCAGCCCCGATAGGTACTCGCCGTAAGATGCTACGAAGGCGGGAACGCCGGGATTCTGCAAGCCAACGGAGTTCATGATCGCCGAAGTCACTTCAGCCATGCGCGGCGCCGGATTTCCGTCCCAGGGCTCTGCGGCACACCCCTTGGTGGTGATGGCACCCAGTTGGGCGACATCGAAGAAGCCCTCGAACTGCCAGCCGTTTCCAAAGGTTCCGGAGGCAGTGTTAATCGGATTCTTCATCTTGATTCCGCCGAGGTCGACAGACATGCCCACCGAATCGCTCACCAGAGAACCTCCTCCGCATCGAATACGGGGCCATCCGAGCAGCATGTCTTGTACCCACCAGCACGCATGGCGACGTTGCATGTGCTGCAGGCTCCGAAACCACAGGTCATCATTCGTTCGAGGGATGCTTGGCACTCCACCCTGGCCTCATGGGCGATACGGGCGACGCCCTCCATCATGGCGCCCGGACCGCAGGTGCCGATAAGGTCGTACTGGTGCCTACCCATGAGGTCGCGCATTGCGTCGGTCGCAAAGCCGCGCATGCCGCACGAGCCGTCGTCGGTGGCAAGCACAACCTCGTCCGCGCCCGCCTCCAAGGCGTCACGCTCTCCCCACAACCGATTCTTCGACTGTGCGCCGAGCACGACGTCGACCGCACGCCCCCTTTCTACGAGCGCGCGGGCAAAGGAGATGACGGGGGGCGCTCCGACGCCGCCGGCAACCAGGAGAGCGCGCCCGCCGGAGGTAACCCTCCAGCCGTTACCGCAGGGGCCCACGACCGTGGAGGAGTCGCCTTCACCCATGCGGGAGAGGCGTCGGGTGCCTTCGCCCACAACGGCATATATGACCTCGATGGTTCCCCCGGCGGCATCGGCCGAGGCGAACGAGAGCGGTATGCGGACGATGTGGCTCGGGTCCCCCGGGACCTCGAAGTTCATGAACTGACCCGGGCGAATAACGCCCGCGAGGTCCCGGGCCTCGATTACGAGGCGGAAAATGTCTTCCCCAACCCTGCCGTTCGAGACGACCGAAAACGGGTGCAGGTGCACCGAAGAGACTGGATGCACGCTTACCTCCTAGAATGCCGCCATGCGACCATGTTCGGCCACACGGCGGCGTCGACTTGCTACCTTGCGACAACGCCGTCGGCAAGCGTCCGCCTGCCGTCGACGAACACGTCGGAAGCGACGCCCCTGAGGGTGCTCCCCAGGAACGCCGAGTTCTTCGACTTGCTCTCGAAGTAGTCCTCGGTGACCTCGATGGTCTTCTCGGGGTCGATCAGGGTCAGATCCGCCTTCGAGCCGGCCTCGATCCTGACCGGCGCGAGCCTCAGGATGCGCCTGGGGTTGACCGCCATGACCTCGACGAGCCTCGACCAGCTCATCTCGCCCGTCTGCACCATGTTGGTGAGCATGAGGGGAAGCGAGGTCTCGAGGCCGATCGTTCCGAAGAACGCGATCTCCCACTCGCAGTCCTTCTCGTGCTGGGCATGCGGGGCGTGGTCGGTGACCAGGCAGTCGATGGACCCGTCGACGATGCCCTCGCGCAGGGCCTCCATGTCGCTCCTGAGGCGAAGGGGCGGGTTCATCTTGAGGTTGGTGTCGTACTCAGTGGTGATGTCGTCCTCGTTGAGGAAGAGGTGGTGGGGCGTGACCTCGCAGGTCACGGGAAGACCATCGGCCTTAGCGGCCTTGACGAGCTCGAGGCCCTTCTTCGTGGAGATGTGCGCGATGTGCAGCGGGCATCCCGTGAGGCGGACGAGCTCGATGTCGCGGTAGATCTCGAGCTCCTCGCCGAGGGCCGGCCACCCGAACATGCCGAGGCGGGTCGAGGCCCTGCCCTCGTTCACGACGCCGTGGGTGGTGAGGGACTCGTCCTCGCAGTGGGCGATCGCGACGCGGTCGAACTGCGAGACGTAGTCCATGCAGGTGCGCATCATGCCGGCGCTCTGCACGCCGTGGCCGTCGTCGGAGAAGGCGGCGGCGCCCTCCATCACCATGTCGCCAATCTCGGCCAGCGCCTCGCCCTTCTGGCCGCGCGTGAGCGCCCCGATTGGGCGCACGTGGCAGAGGCCTGCCGCGTGCGCGCGGTCGACCTGGTAGCGCACACCGGTTCCCGTGTCAGTGACGGGGTCGGTGTTCGGCATCGTCGCGACGTCGCTGAAGCCGCCATGCGTCGCGGCGCGCGTCCCGCTCTCAATCGTCTCCTTGTACTCGAAGCCGGGGTCGCGGAAGTGAACGTGCATGTCGACGAGACCGGGGACGAGGTACTTGCCCGCCGCGTCGATTACCGTGGCGGACTTTGGCGCATCGAGGGAATCTCCGACCTCGACGATCTCCCTGCCGTCAATGAGGACGTCGACGACGGCGTCCAGGTTCAGCTGAGGGTCAACCGCGTGAGCGCCCTTAAGCAGAAATGCCATGTTTTTCTCCTCCCAGAAGCAGGTACATCTCGGCCATGCGCGTCAGGACGCCCGCATTGACCTGATTGAGAATTCTCGAACGCGCGCAGTCAGCCACGTCGGCGTTGATCTCCATGCCGCGATTCATCGGACCGGGATGGCAGATGATTGCGTTTTCCTTCATGCGATCGACGCGGCGCATGTCGAGCCCATAGAGGCGGTTGTACTCGCGACGAGACGGAATGGCCGCGCCCTCCATGCGCTCGAGTTGCACGCGCAGCATGTAGACGACGTCAACCTCGCCTATGACCTCGTCGAGGCTGGAAGTCTGGGGGCAGCCGTACCACTCGGGGTCGTCAACCTGGAACGTGGGCGGCCCCACGAGCGTGACCTCGGCGCCCATGGTCTTGAGCGCCGGGGCGAGCGATCCGCAGACGCGCGAGTGGGCGAGGTCGCCCACGATGGCCACCTTCAGGCCGTCGAGGTGCCCAAAGTGCTTGCGAATCGTGTAGAGGTCGAGCATCGCCTGCGTCGGGTGCTGGTGCTTGCCGTCTCCAGCGTTGATGACGATGGCGTCGGTGTTCTCGATGATCTTCTGGGGCGTGCCCGCGAGACGAGCGCGGCAGACGAACATGTCGACGTTCATGGCGTCGATAGTTTGGATGGTGTCAGCCAGGCTTTCGCCCTTCACCACCGACGACGTGGAGCCGCCCATTGAGATGCTGTCCGCGGAGAGGCGCTTCTCGGCAAGCTCGAAGGAGCTCTTCGTACGGGTGGAAGGCTCGAGAAAGAGGTTGACGATCGTGCGACCGCGAAGCGCTGGGACCTTCTTGATGACACGCGCGTTGTTCACCGACTCGAACGCGGCCGCGGTGTCGAGGATCTGAGTAATGTCATCGGCAGTAAGGCTGTACGTGTCAATGAGGTGTTTTACTGAGAGCATCTAGCGCTCACCTCCGTCTTCGTCTATGGTTTCGACGCTCCAGATCTCTACCGCGTCACGGCCATCGAGCTCGCCCACGCACACGCGGACGTCTTCCTCGTGCGAGGAGGGCACGTTCTTGCCGACGAAGTCCGCGCGTATCGGAAGCTCGCGATGGCCGCGGTCAACCATCACGGCCAGCTGAACCGTCTTTGGGCGACCATAGTCCATGAGGGCGTTCAGCGCGGAGCGCACCGTGCGACCGGTGTAGAGGACGTCGTCGACGAGGACGATGTTCGCCTCGTCGATCTCGAAGGGGATGTCCGTTCCGTGAACCACGGGGGCGACGTTTCGCATGTAGTCGTCGCGATAGAAGCTGATGTCGAGCGAGCCGATCTTCGGGCGAGTTCCCTCGATCTTCTCGATGGCATCGGCGAGCCGCTGGGCGAGGGTCTCTCCCCTCCTGATGATTCCGACGAGGGCGATGTTGTCCGCACCCTCGTTGTGCTCCAGAATCTCGTGGGCGATGCGCGTCACCGCCCTCGCCATTGCCTGGTCATCCATGATGACCGCCTTCGGGGCCTTTTCTGCCATAGCACTCCTTCCACAAAAAAAGACGCCTAGCCACCTGGGGCGGCACAAGACGTCGGAAGAAGGCTATGTGTGAACCACGTTGGCTCGCTGTGAACCATCCCGGTTCGTGTCCTTGCCGGCATCTCGTACCGCGCTTAAAGGTCGTTATCACTATAGCGTCTGCAGAGCGATATGCAAGCGAGAATCGGCCATTCTAAAACTTTTGGCACATGGCACATGGCGCATGCCCTGCGCAAAATAGGTCCCCGAAGATTTGGCGATGATTCCCGGCGCAAAATGTCTCCGAGCGGATTGCTCCAGGCGCAAAACTGCTTCTAGTGGATTCTCGAATCGTCCATTCGAAGCACTTTTGCGCCGGAGGCCGTCGGGGCCGCGCCACGCGCCCCCGGACGGTCGCTAGGTGCGGTCGACATAGGTCTCGGACTGCTTGTCCTGTGCGTTGCGGCGCCTGAGGTAGACGGAGGTCTGCATCGCCGCGAAGCCGATGCCGTTGATCTTTATGGAATAGGCGAACTCAGACAAGAGGCCCTTGAGGTAGCCGACCTTGGAGATGGGCGGGACGGGCCTGCCCGAGAGCCTGAAGGCGAGCGCGCGAAGCTGGGGGGAGACGTTCTCGAGCGAGAGTATCGTCTCGTCGTCTATGCGCGAGAACATCTGGCCCATCGCCTCGGTCAGCTCATCGTCCTCAAGCGCGCCCCTGCCGATGGCCTCGCCCGCATAGCGAAACGCAATCGTCGCAAGGGCCTTGAGCACTCCCCTGTCAGTAATCTTGAGCCTGTCGACCACGTCCGCCATGTCGTTCCACCGCTCGAAGGAGAGGGAGAGGACGCGCGTGGCGGAGGAAGACCCCGGAAGGTCTTCGCGATAGCAGTAGTAGGGCACGTTCTTGTACACGATGCTCTCGGCCTGGCACATCGTCTCGAAGAGGAAGGGGTTGTCGACCCAGCCAGCGCCGGGCAGCTCCTTGAACCGTATTCCCTTATCCTCGATGAAGCCGCGCCTGTAGATGGCGGACCATATCGAGGGGTGGTGCTGGACCACGCGCGGGCAGTCGAAAACGGTGAAGGGCTGGTGGGGAGGCCGTATGCGGCTGTAGTATGCGCAGTTGAGCCTGCGCTCCTCGGGCGTCCCGGGCATCCAGATGCGCCAGTATGGGGTCTTGACCACGTCGGGAAGCGATTCCTCTCCAAAGCCCTTGGCAAACTCGAAGAGGTCGTCATACATGTGGGGCATGACGTAGTCGTCGGGCTCCAGTATCGCAAGGTAGGTGCCGCGCGCCTCCGAGAACCCCCTGTTGACGCTCGCGCCGTATCCTTGGTTCGGCTTGTCGATGACGCGCACCCTGGGATCGCGGCTCTCGTGGGCGCGCATAATCTCGAGTGACGAGTCGGTGGAACCGTCGTTTACCGCAATGATCTCGAGGTTGATGCGGTCGTTCTGCTCGGCCGAAGTCAGGGCCTGGTCGAGGAACTTCTCGGTGTTGTAAATGGGAAGGATGACGCTGACGTCGACTTGCTCGGACATTATTTCCCCAAGTTCTTGTACTCTGTGCAGACCTCGTCGGTGGGACCGACCATGCGCATCTGGCCCTTCTCGATCCAGCACACGCGGTTGCAGATGCGCTCGACGAGATCGATCGAGTGGCTCACGAGAAGCACTGTGACGTTTCCCGACTTGACGAGCTCCTGGATCCTGCGCTCGCACTTCTGCTGGAAGAGGTAGTCGCCAACGGATAGGGTCTCGTCGACGATGAGGATGTCGGGCTCGGTAATCGTCGCGATTGCGAAGGCGATGCGAGCGACCATGCCGGAGGAGTAGTTCTTGAGCGGCATGTCCATGAAGTTTTGGAGCTCGGCGAACTCGACGATGTCGTCGAAGTGCTCGTCGATGAACTCCTTGCGATAGCCCAGAAGCGAACCGTTGAGGTAGATGTTCTCCTTTGCAGTCAGTTCCATGTCGAAGCCGGCACCCAGCTCGATGAGAGGCGCGATGGTACCCGTGACGGTGCAGGATCCCTCTGACGCCTCAAGCACGCCGGCAATGATCTTGAGCATCGTGGACTTGCCGGACCCGTTGGTGCCAACCAGCCCAAAGGCCTCCCCCCTCTTGACGGAGAAGCTCACGTGATTGAGCGCGCGGAACTCCTTGAACTTGAGCTCGTGGCGCATGAGCGCGATGAAGTACTCCTTGAGGGAATTGAACTGCTCGGAGGCGATGTTGAAGATCATCGAGACGTCGTCGACCTTGATGACTTCATCTGCGGAGTCGTCTATGTGCTCGGGGCGCGCAAGCGCAGAGTCCTCGACGGCGTTCACCTGCACCCAGGCGCTCGTGTTCCGAACGACGCCGTCGGAGCCATGGGCCTCGACGGTGATGATGAACCTCCCCGGGCACGGGGGGATGAAGCCGAAGCGCGTCTGGTCCTTAGGGGAACCGGTCTTGTCTCCGAGGCCACCGCCCTCGATGTTCCAGTAGTAGCTGTAGAGCACGTGACGGGGCGCGTCTCCCGCTATGGCAACGTCCAGAAACGTGTGGTCGCCAAAGGAAATCTCGCTTTGCGTCAACG
>JAGAWD010000008.1 GCA_017941585.1 Olsenella sp.
AGAGGGGCGGCGCGACACGTGGTCGCTCTGGGCCACGATCGTCGTCGCGTGCATCCCCGCCGCGGCGATCGGCCTGCCGCTTGACGACTGGATCGAAGACCACCTCGGCAGCCCCTTTGTCATCGCCGCGGCCCTCATCGTCTACGGTGTGATCTTCATCGTGATCGAGACCATGCGCGGCCGCAAGGCGGAGCGCGTGGCCGCGAGTCGTGCTGCCGGCGGCCGTGCGCAGGCGCCGCGCCACCTCGCCTCGCCCGCCGCCCCCGCCGAGGAGACCGCCCTCTCGAAGGCGGAGCTCGCCGACGTCGACGCCCGCGTGAGGGACATCTCCGAGCTCGACTGGAAGACGGCCATCGGCATCGGCATCTTCCAGATCCTCTCCATCGTCCCCGGCACCTCGCGTTCCGGCTCGACCATCATCGGCGGGCTCATCCTCGGCTGCTCGCGCACCGTCGCGGCGGAGTTCACCTTCTACCTCGCCGTCCCCGTCATGGTTGGCGCGAGCGGCCTGCGCCTGGTGAAGTACTTCCTCAAGGGCAACGCCTTCGCGCCCCAGGAGACGGCCATCCTCCTTGTGGGTTGCGCCGTCGCGTTCGCCGTCTCGATCGTCGTCATCCGCTTCCTCATGGGCTTCATCAAGAAGCACGACTTCAAGCCCTTCGGCTGGTACCGCATCGCGCTCGGCATTGCCGTGATCGCCTACTTCGCGCTTCGCGCCTAGGCCTCGCGCATAAGAGAGAAGGACTGCCATGCTGCACTCGACTCCCTCGGCATCCGAGGCCACCACGTCGGTTCTCTTCGTGTGCCACGGCAACATCTGCCGCTCGACCATGGCCGAGTTCGTGATGAGGCACCTCGTGGCCGAGGCCGGCCGTGCGGGCGAGCTCTACGTCGACTCCGCCGCAACCAGCCGCGAGGAGATCGGAAACGACGTCCATCCCGGAACGCGCCGCAAGCTGCGCGAGATGGGAATCGCCTGCGGACACCACGCCTCGCGTCAGATGGGCCCCGCCGACTACGCGCGCTTCGACTACATCGTGGGCATGGACGAGGAGAACATGGCGGGGATGTACCGCCTGCTCCTGGGCGAGAGGGGCTTCGGCTGGAGCTGGGATGCGGTGAGCGCCGCCGAGGCCGCAAAGGCCGACCCCGAGGGCAAGGTCTCGAAGCTGCTCACCTGGGCCGGTATCTCGCGCGACGTGGCCGACCCCTGGTACACGGGAAACTTCGACGCCACCTACGACGACGTCCTTCTCGGCTGTCGGGCGATGCTCGAGCAGATCTAGCCGCCGCGCCCGCCGCGCCCTAGCCCCGCCCGCCAGGCTGGCCGCGCTCGCCGGGCCCTACCGCAGCGCCTCCGGGTTGAGAGCGTGGGTTGGCATGGTGCCGTCCACCAGCAGCTCCTTCACCGACCGCAGGCCCATGCGCAGGAGCTCGTCGGTTGCCTCCTCGGAGACGAAGGCGGAGTGCGGGGTGACTATCGCCCTGGGGTGTGCGACGATCGCCCGCTCCGTTGCCGTGAGCTCGCGCTCGCGCGTCAGGCAGTCCAGGCCGCAGCCGCGGATGGTGCCCTTCTCGAGCGCCTCGAGCAGGGCCTCCTCGTCCACGCATCCGCCGCGCGCCGTGTTGATGAGAAACGCGTCCGGCCCCATGAGCGTAAGCTCGCGCGCGCCTATGAGGTTTTCCGTGAGCGGGATGAGCGGGCAGTGCAGGCTCACCACGTCGGAGCGCACGAGAAGCTCGTCGAGGGAGTCGACCTTCTCGCACCCGGCGTCCGCAATCTCCTCGGCAGACTTCGTGGGCGCCCAGACGACGACGCTCATCCCGAGCGCGTGGGCGATGGGCGCCACCTTCTGCGCGATGTGGCCGAAGAACACCAGTCCCAGCGTGCGTCCCGCCGGCCGGTGCACGGGATAGCCGAAGTAGGGGTTCCACCTGCCCGCGCGCGTGTCGAGGTTCGACGCCGTCACCTTGCGCATGAGGTCGAGCATGAGCGCCACGGCGTGCAGCGCCACGTCTTCGGCGCAGTAGCCGGGGCAGTTGGTGAGAAGGACGCCCTCGCGCGTGAGCGCGTCCACGTCGATGTGGTTGATGCCGATCGAGAGGCTCGCGAAGAGCCGCGCGCCAGACTCGGCAACGGCCCTGGCTCCCGCGGCGCTGAGCCCCGCGATCTCGTTCACGATGGCGTCGCACCCGCGGGCCAGCTCGTCCGCGGCCCCTTCGGTCACGGGAACGAAGACGCCGTGGCTCACCCCCACGAGCTCGATCTGCTCGCCAACGCCCCACTCGTCCAGGATCGCCTGGGCTGCGGTCGTGTCTCCCGAGAGGGTGTAGAAGAGGACGCGGTGCCGGTCTCTCGCCATGGTCTCACGCTCCCGTCGAGACGTAGTCGGAGTCTATGGTGACCGTGCAGATTGCGTTGGGGTAGCGCGCGGCCACGAGCGCGGCGATCCCCTCGCGCAGCTCGTCGTCTGAGAGCGTGCAGCCGCGCGGCCGCACGCAGTCCAGGCTCACGCGCATGCTGGCCCCGTCGTCGACCCTCTCGGCGTGCAGGTCGTGGATCGTCAGTCGCGCGTCGATCGACTTCACCTGCTCGGAGAGCCAGTGCTGCATGTCGCGCAGCGCCGGGTCGTCGGTCACGATTGGGTCGCAGTGCAGCACGAGCGGAAGGTGCTCCTTATCGGCAAAGTGGCGCTCGATGGCGTCGAGCACCTCGTGGCTCTCGAGGGGGTCCATCTCGGCGGGCATCTCCACGTGCGCGCTCGCAAACTTACGGCCAGGGCCGTAGTCGTGGACCATGAGGTCGTGCGTGCCCAGGACGCCGGGCGCGGCCATGATCGTGTCGTGGATGCGGCGCACGAGCGCGGGGTCGGGCGCGTTGCCCAGAAGGGGGCTGATCGTGTCCTGCGTGAGGCGCGCGCCGCTCAAGACGATGAAGAGCCCAACCACGATACCCACCCATCCGTCGAGGTCGAAGCCCGTTGCGTGCGAGATCGCCGCCGCGACGAGCACCGCGGACGTCGAGACGACGTCGTTTCTCGAGTCTGCGGCCGTGGCCTCGAGCGTGACCGATCCGATGCGCTTTCCCAGAGTCCGGTTGAAGTGGGCCATCCAGGCCTTCACCGCGATCGAGGCCACGAGGATCGCGACCACGGCCGGGGAGAACTCGGTGGGCGAGGGGTGCACGATCTTGATGATCGAGCTGCGGACGAGCTCGAGGCCGACCACGATGATGAGGGCGGACACGATGGTGCCCGCGAGGTACTCTATCCGCCCGTGCCCGTAGGGGTGGTTGTCGTCGGCCGGCTTGCTTGCGAGCCTGAAACCTACGAGGCTCACGATGTTGCTCGTGGCGTCGCTGAGGTTGTTGACGGCGTCCGCCACGATTGAGACGGACCCGGCGATGAGTCCGATGGTGCCCTTGGCAACGCAGAGCAGCACGTTGCAGACGATGCACACGATGCCCGCCATCGTGCCGTAGGAGTCGCGCACCGCGGGGCTTGCGGTGTCGTCGGCGTTGCGTATGAAGTGGCGTACGAGCCAGTCGGTCATGGTCTCTCCCGTATGGGTTGCTCCCGCTCGGCGCGTGGGCGCTGCGCCCTGCCTCCGGGGTGTCGCGTGAGCGCACGTTTCGGTGGTGCTCGAACCGTTTTGAGATTCGATTCCGCTGCCTTCGTGCCAGTCTACCCGTTTTCGGTGGCACAATCCCCTTCGCGATGCCTGTAGGGGCGTGCGCGGACATGCGCGCGAGGACGCCCCTGCATGAAACGGCCCTTCGCGCGACGAAATGGCATCTCGCTTGCATAAAACGGCCCTTCGTGCGACGCAAAAAATGCCTTTTGGAGCTAGTTTCACTTTTGTTTTGAATATTTGCTGTTTGGCAACTGGGAAAATATCGTCTTTGATGCAAGGTTTTCGCAGCGCCCGACCCAGAGTCTCAAAAGTACGTCGCACGAAGGCGAGTTTCATGCAAGGAGGTTCTCGCTACGTCGCACGAAGGCGAGTTTCATGCAAGTGATCTCTCGGCTGCGCCATGCAAAGGTACTTTTCGCGTCATAATGATCGCCGCCGCGGCGATGCGCTCCCCGCGATCGCCATTCGATCGGCCTCTCGTGCCCGCATTGGTCCGTCTGCCAATGCTTGCCTCCGCTATTCGTGCGAAGTCGCGCCCGCGCGCGCATTATTGTCCTTCGGTGCGGTTAGACTCTTTACTGCAAAACGCACCCATGGAGCTTCGTGTACTCATGCGGCTTTCGTCGCAAGGCCACGCATTTGGAGAGATTCATGCCAGCTGACCAGCAACAACTGTTTTCCTTCGGAGAAGACCAAAGGCCTGCGCAGCCGAGCGTCGCCCCCGCCGCCCCGGCCCCGGCCGCTGCCGCCGCCCCG
>JAGAWD010000067.1 GCA_017941585.1 Olsenella sp.
CGCCTTGGTTGTTGAGGAAAGCTCCTCCCTCAAGCCGTCGAGGTAGTGCGTGTCTACGTAGTGGTCTCTGTAGTATGCGGAGGCATCGACAGCGAGCGAGGCATGGGGTCGCGAGTATGCGATGGGCGCGGGCGTGTCGTACGTGCTGCATGTTATTCCCCATTACGGCTCGAGATGCGCCTCTATTGTAAGGAGGATGGACGACTACTTTCACCATTTGTTGTCTTATAATCTCTGACAGCTTGCTCCTGGCATAAGCGTGTCGAGGGGTCGCGCGTGCCGCGAGCCCGTGCCGGGGTGATGCCACCGAGGGAATCGAAATCATGCAAAGTGCTTCTCTCGAAAGAGAAGAAGTCCCTAAACGGGCTAGGGGCTTTGCCAAAGTCAAGTTCGTCGCCCGGTTTGCAAAGTCGATGAATAAGGTAGGCAAGGCCGCGAAGTAGGGGAAGCGCGGACGCAACGGAGGAGGAGGCTTCCATGCAATACGAGATCGTCGGTGCGCCGTTTCCGGCTGTGGTGTGCACGTTGCAGCGCGGGGAGCAGATGAAGACCGAGAAGGGGTCGATGGTCTGGATGGACCCGTGCATGAAGATGGAGACGAGCGGAGGTGGCGGGCTGGGAAAGATGTTCGGCAGGCTCGTGTCCGGCGAGTCAATGTTCCAGAACATCTACACCGCGCAGTCCGACGGCCGCATCGCGTTCGGGTCGAGCTTCCCCGGGCAAATCCTGCCCATCCAGATTGCACCCGACCAGCAGTTCGTCGCGCAGAAGATGGCCTTCCTCGCATCTGAGATGGGCGTCGAGCTTGCCGTGCACTTCAGCCAGAAGCTGGGCCGTGGCTTCTTCGGCGGCGAGGGGTTCGTCATGCAGCGCCTGAGTGGTCAGGGCACGGCTTTTCTGGAGTGCGACGGCTCGCTCGTCCGCTACGAGCTTGCGGCGGGCCAGTCGATGGTAGTCGACACCGGAAACCTGCTGGGATTCACGGGTGGGGTGGAGATGCGCGTCGAGAAGATTCAGGGCATGAAGAACATCGCGTTCGGCGGCGAGGGCCTGTTCAACACCGTTCTCACCGGCCCGGGCACCATCTTCCTGCAGACGATGCCGCTCGCCACCGTTGCCGACACGATAGCTGCGCACCTGCCCGTGCAGAACTAACGACGGTTGTTCAGGTAGGGAATCCTCCCACGGGAAGAAGCCTGCGGGGAAACACGGGGCCAGTTGGCCCAGGAAAGGAGATTCGGAAATGGACGAGAAAATCAAGAACGCGAAGACTACGTTGAAGGTCCTAGGCATCCTGAGCATCATCCTGGGTGTCTTCGCATTCATCTTCGGCGCGATGTCGATCGGGGGTGGCGGATTGCTCGCTGGACAAATGGCCACCTCGGGAGGAATGAGCTCGGCTGATGCAGATGCCGCCGCTACCGTGACGGGCTTGGTGTTGATTGCGGGCATCGTTCTTTTGGCCTCGGGAATCTTCACCCTGCTCTTGGGCATCTTCTCGGTTCGCGCGTCGAACGACTTCAGCAAGATCGGTCCGGCTTACGTCTTCGCGATTATCGATCTCGTCGTTTCGATTGTCGGCGTCATTGTGAATTTTGCCGTATCCATGAACGTCTCGTCTCTGCTCGGGGGTATCGTCGGGGTCGTTTTCGCCGCCTGCATCTTCTGGGCCGCAAAGACCATCAGGGACAACGCGTAGAAGCGAAGTAAATCTAGCCCGCAATATCACCACGGTCAGCGAATCACCTTCTGGGGCAAGAGCGCGTTAGCCCGCATGCATACGAAGGCCTCGGCGACGGGGTCTTCGCATGTTGGAATCGAGAAGGATTCGCCTGACAGAGCGAGCATTGAAACATACATGGGGAGACTTTCGCATGAGTTCGAGGAAGAGTGCAGTCACGAGGTGGTTCTCGATTGCCCTTTGCATTGTGCTGGCAGTGGCCACGGTAATCCTTGGTGGCGTCTTTTCGCCCGTTGCGCATGCAGATGACCGCGATCCCGCCCTCGGCGGAGCCCAGACTCTTGGCAATGGTGGCGGCCCCGCCCGCACGATCATGATCTACATGGACGGCGGCGCCTCCGAGGCGAACACGGGCGTTTGCAGCACCATAATCAAGGAGTACCTGCGTGCGCGCTTCGACCGGGACAACTTCCGCGTCATCGTGATGACCGGCGGTTCGAGCGAATGGCACCTCGAGTCGCAGTACCTGAGGGACAAGGACGGCGGCACCCTGACCGGGATCAGCAACGAGTACAACCAGGTCTGGGAGGTCTACGGAGCCCAGGGTGAGAAGGAGGGCTACCTGCGGCTGCTCGACGGCGACGGCGTGTCCGGCGACGGAGACGACGCCAAAAGGTCCGAAAACGAGCTCATGTACGACAAGGACACGCTGAAGAACTTCATCGGCTACGCGAAGAAGGTCGCACCCGCTGGGAAGTACGACCTCATCCTCAACGACCACGGCTCGGGCCCCGCGCACGGCTACGGCAGCGACGACCACGGCGACCCGAGCATGATGATGTCCGTCCTCTCCATCAGGCAGGCGCTTGCGGAAAGCGCCGTCGTGGCAGGTGGCGGCAAGTTCGATTTCGTTGACATTGACAGCTGCTTCAATGGCAACTTCGAGATTGCGCTTGCCCTGTCAGACTACACGGACTACTTCCTGGGCTCCGCGGACGTCGACCCCCACGCCACGGTGGACTACACCGCACTCTTCAACTACCTGAACGATAACCCCGACGTTGACACCAAGACGTTCGGAAAGCATCTCGTGGACCTCTTCGCCGACTACTACAACGCGCACCCCGACGATATATCGGTGGGCAGCGCAATCGTCTTTTGCGTGGTCGACACCCAGGCCCTCAAGGACAGCGGAATCGTAAGCAAGATGCAGGCGATCGCGGAAGAGCTTCGCGCCCAGGCCACGACCGGCAGCTTCTACGACGAGATACGTACCACGAAGGACGACTATCACTTTGCCTACCATAACCATCAGGACCTCTGGACGCTGGCGGAGCAACTCGGCCTGAACGTATACGAGACGGACTGGAGCGACCCCGAGCTCAGAAACGCCTACACGGACGCGGCGCTCGAGGTGCAGAGGATCCTGAGCGACGAGAACGTCATCTACTCGAGGTACGCGGACTCCTCGAGGCAGGCGCAGGTCACCTTTGGCAGGGAGCTCGACGGGTCCGTGACGGTGAGGTCCGCAAGCGTCCCGGAGGGAGGGCTGAGCCTCTTCCACACGTGGAATCCCACCAAGGGCTCCTGCGCGTATGACGTGCGCCATTACGTCAACGCGATGCCGCAGCTCGCGACCGCCATGGGCGAACGCCCGGAGACGACCTTCTACACCACGTACCTGCAGGCCGTCATCGACTACGAGCTCATCTACGAAGCCGGCATCGCCGTCTCGCGCCTCGCCGAGGCGGGCACGCCCGCCAGCGAGATCGACTACGACAAGGTCGCCGCGAGCGTCATGGCTTCGGAGAACGAGAGGGCCAAGGGGACCTTCGAGACGCTGGTCGCG
>JAGAWD010000068.1 GCA_017941585.1 Olsenella sp.
CGCCGTGCTCCCCCACCGAGAGCGCCTTCGTCGAGAGGCGCACGTCGATGCCGAGCCGCTCGATCTCGGCCAGCATGAGCGGGCGGTGGCGCACGTTCGCGTCGGGCGCGAGGGAGTCGCGCATCTCGACGAGGGAGACGCGCTTGCCGAGGCGCGCGAGGTGGATGGCGCACTCGCAGCCGGCAAGGCCACCGCCGAGGACGACCACGCTCTCTGCCACCTCGCCCTCGTGCAGGTAGTAGTCGTTCACCACGATCACGTTGGGGCCGTCGAGCCCGGGGATGGGCGGCACGAGCGGCATCGATCCCACGGCCACGATGAGGGCGTCGGCGCCCTCCGCCTCGACCTTCTCGGCGGTAGCCTCGCACGAGAGGCGGATGTCCACCCCGGCCTCGCGGCAGAAGCGCTCGTAGGTGCCGGTGAGCTCGTACATCTCATGCTTGAACGGCAGCGCGCGCTCGCTCTTGAGGACGCCACCCAGCTCGTCCTCCCGCTCCATCAGCACGACGTCGTGCCCGCGGCGCGCCGCGGTCCACGCGGCGTAGAGCCCGCCGGGGCCACCGCCCGCGACCACGACCTTGCGACGCCTCTCGGGCGCCACCGGCACGACCTCGTCGCCCTCCATCTCACGACCGATAATCGGGTTCACCGTGCAGCGGCGCGTGCTCGTGGCGGCGCGCTCGGCCATGCACGTGAAGCAGCGCAGGCAGCGCACGATCTCCTCGGGGCGGTTCTCGCTCACCTTGCGCGGCAGGAACGGGTCGGCGAGGAGGGCGCGCGCCATGTAGACCACGTCCGCCTTGCCCGAGGCGACGATCTCCTCCATCTGGACCGGGTCGTTCAGGCCGCCGATGGTGGCCACGGGAACGTCCACGTGCTTCTTTATCTCCTCGGCGAGAAAGACGTTGCGGCCGTGGTCCTCGAACATCGAGGGGTGGGTGATGCCGAAGGTCTTCTGGTAGGTGCCCGCGCTCACGTGCAGCATATCGACGTGCGGCGCCAGGACCTCGGCGATGCGGACGCCCTCGGACAGGTCGTAGCCACCCTCGGCGAACTCCGCCCCGCTCATGCGGAACTCGATCGGGAAGAAGGGGCCCACCGCCGCGCGCACGCTCTCGAGCACCTCGAGCGCGAGGCGGCAGCGGTTCTCGAGGCTGCCGCCGTAGGCGTCCGTGCGGTGGTTGAACAGCGGCGAGAGGAACTGGTTGATGAGCCAGCCGTGGCCGCCGTGGATCATGACCATCTCGAAGCCGGCGCGCTTCGCGAGGCCGGCAACATGGCCGTATGCGGCCACGATCTCGTCTATCGTCTCCTGGTCGAGCGCGCGCACGGGCACGCCGTCGGCGCGCACGGCGTCGGAGGGACCCCACTGCGCAAGGCCGTGCTGCTTGGACTTGTCCGTCATGTAGGTGCCCGCGAACTGGCCAGAGTGCGAGAGCTCGAGCGAGGGCATCGCGCCGTGGCGGCGGATGGCGTCGGCCGCGTAGGTGGCGCTCGCGAGCGAGTTCAGGATGGACTCGTCGAGGTGGTAGGCGTGCGAGCCGTCGGTCGCCGGGTGCACCATGAGCTCGGAGACCGTCACCGCACCGGCGCCGCCCTTGGCGCGCAGCTCGTAGAAGGCGGCCGACTTCGGCCCGATGCAGCCGTCGTTGGTGATGTCGGTCCCGCCCATGGGGGCGGAGAACATGCGGTTGCGGAAGGTGGTGCGACCAAGCGTGATGGGAGCGGTGAGGTGCGGGAACTGGCGCTGCATGGGGGATCCTCTCTCGCGTGACGGCTCGTCGTGCGGCAGCTGCGTCGTGCGGCAGCTGCGTCGCGTGACGTCTGCGTTCAGCATAGGGCAAGGGGCTGGCGGCCGCCTGCTCGTCTCGGCCTGCGGCGGGCACGTCGACAACGGCGTCGGTATGTGGAGCGCAAGTGAGTGTGGTGGCTAATCGCATCTGACCGAAATCGGCTGATTTAGAACAGCGCCTACATTCCAAGTGGGGTAAAGATATAATTTTTTTCATAATCCAAGGTGAAGGCTTGAAGGTGGCACAGCGAAGTCTTGAACCAAATTGAGAAGGGCGGTTGCGATGGAGCGAGGGTTGGAAGACGTGGTTCTCGGCGAGGCCGTGGGCGACGCGCTGGGAGTGCCATTCGAGTTCATGGCGCGCGACAGCTTCGAGTGCACAGGCGTGACGGGCTACGGCACGCATCACCAGGAGCC